>NZ_JBTVVN010000007.1:0-129275 GCF_054819755.1 Clostridium sp. DL1XJH146 | reverse complement strand
TCTACCATCTCTGGCCTTCCGGGTCTTTCGCCATCTACCATCTCTGGCATCTCGCCATCAATCATCTCTGGTATCTCACCATCTGTTGCTATTTCATCGGTCATCTGACCTTTCATACCCTGTCCTTGAGTCATATTACCACTTGAGCCTGAATTTCCTTGTCCATCATTTGTACTCTGGATTTCACCAGCCAATTGCTGAGTTACATTTTCTATTCTTAACTGCACAAAATTTAATAAACTTATGTTAGTTCCTTCATCTTCAAATAGAGCCTTTTCAAACTCATCATATGTATAAAAAGATGATGGATCTATTTCAACATAATCTTTTATCATATTATATACAGTTAATACTTTTTCGTTTATATTATCTTCTTCTAGATATCCTTCTGATATTTCCTGCAAATATTCATGATATTTTGCTACATATTCCTCATTCTCAAATATTGCTTCAACCAGTGGATAACTTGACATTTCACCTTTCACAGGTTCATCAATTAAGAATTCTATAGCTTCTTCATCAGTAAATCCTGACCCAGGGAAACCATTAAGAATCATATTTAAATCCCAAGAAATCCATTCAAATATCCCATCGTTATTATAAAGATAATAATTATGAAACATAGCACCTTGATAACTATCTTGATGAACAGTCATTGTACTAAAAGCTAAATATTTCAAGAAAGAATCCACATTAAGTATAGAATCTAAGTCACTTCCATCTTCAATAGCTTTTATTAGCTCTACCAACTTTTCATTATCGTATTCATCCATATTTTCAGGAAACATTCCTGTATAACCCATTCCATCATCAGATATATATGCTAAATCAGCTCCTATACCAGAATCTGGTTTATATAATTCACCAGAATCATCTCCATAATGGTCAGTTAAAAATGATGAATTTACTTGCTCAACTGCTAAGTATAGACCATAGTACTCACCATTGATAGATAAAGCAACATAAGTAGTTCTCGAAGAAACTGCATCTATATCATCAAGCATTTCATATCCTATGTATTCTGCCATCATAGACGGGTCATTAAACAAGTTATTAAGATTGATTTTTGTTATTCCATAGAAATCTTGGTCTTCTAGATAATAATTAAAATCAACTTTAAAGCTATATCTATCACTATCTGAATTTGCTACATTTCTTAAACTGGAATTACCTTTTGTCCTAATACCAATATCACTAAATGTGTATCCATTATATGTTATATTTGCCATAACCACTTCTTCTTCTATAGCCGTATCTAACATATTTTGATATACATCTTCGTCTATTTCAATATTCACATCTACAACTTCATCATGAGGAAATACTACTTTATCAACTATAGTATTTTCATCAGCTGATATGCTAGTAGAATTAGCAGAGTTCAAATCAACTATTACTATTATAAAAATTACTAATAGAACGGCTGCTAAGCTTTTAATCCACTTCATATAGCACTCCTCCTCTAATTAGAATATTCGCTACTGCTCACTAACATAGCATTTGCAACTGAATCTATACCTCTTAAATCATTTACAAAACTCATTTCTCCATCTTTTATTCTAATTTCTATTGTTAATTCTATTTGCGTATTATCTACTGTTTTTGATTTGACGAAATACTTGTCCACTTTTGATTTAATTTTATTAATTACTTCTGTTTCATCTTCTTCTTTTGTGAAATTAATTAACAAAATATAAGGAGTTTCACTTTTTAAATTTAAATTAAAGACATAAAGAATCATTCCAATAACAAAAGAACCAATTATAGAAAGCATAAAGAAACCTGCTCCTGTTACAATACCTGCTGCTATTGACCAAAACATAAATACTATATCCATAGGATCTTTAATAGCCGCTCTAAAACGAACAATACTCAATGCACCAACCATACCTAATGATAAAACTACATTTGATGTAACTGCCATAATTACTAATGAAGTTATCATTGTCATCATTACTAAAGACAAATTAAAACTCTTTGTATAAACCACACTTTGGTACGTCTTTTTATAAATTTGAAATATAAATAATCCAACTACAAAGGATAATAATAATGTTATCCCTATATCTAATGCTGATAAACTTGTTGTTCCCTCTAAAAATCCTTCACTAAAAATATCTTGAAATGTCATAAATATTCCTCCTAAAATTTATAATTGTATTTTCTTGCATAAACATATTTTGATGATGAAGTGGCCATTACATTTCCACTTTCTATAAGACTCTTTATATGGTCTGGGAAAACTCCGTTAAATTTAATTTCTAAAATATTTTCATTAAATCCCAAGGCCGGTGTGTAAATTATATTATCATCAAATATATTTACCTGATTACTAGATGTTCTTATATCTTTATCAAAAGTAATTCTTGTATCTCCTACTGGATGTATAAAAGCTATTCTGTTATATTTAACAATAACTTTTGGCTTAATTAATCCATGGGATAACTGAAAATAAAAATCTTTAAATAAACTTTCTTCTTTTTCTAATAAAAATTCATAATTGCCTTTATAAATATTTTTCACTTCGTCCTCTGATAATTTCCCTGATACTTTCATAGTCATTTGATGAATCTTTGATTTTCTTTCAAGCTTTAAGAAAGTAGTATCATTATTATAAAAACGTATCCTATACTTATGACGAATTGCATCACCATTAATCTTTTGAGCATAAGCACCATTATTATAATCGTCAAAATACACACTCGTTATGGTGTATCCCTCATCAGGACAATTAGCATCTTTTTTTAATACTTTACTAAGCTTATTTTTAAGAACTAAACAATCCATATCGCTAATTGTATGCTTTATTTCATGTCTTTTGGCTTTTAATAATCCCATATCAATGCCTCCTTTCTTTTATGTTAAATTTAATTTACTATATAAATGTCACATCTATATCACAAAACTTCAAATATAGACATCCTTTTAAAAAAACACCATTCCTATTTGTATTATAATTTAAATGTAATTATAATATTTATTATAGTTTAAAATATACAATCATCAATAAAAAAACAGTATTACATGTACAATGTTATATCTCTGTAACATTATTAATGTAAAGTTTAACTAACTAAATAATAAATGAGGTGATTATATGAAATATAAAATTCTTATAGCAGATGATGAGATGAGAATACGTATATTAATATCTGATTTTTTAACAAATGAAGGATATGAAATTATAGAAGCCGCCGATGGAAAAAAAGCAATTGAAAAGTTTTTAGATGACCCCACAATTAAATTGGTTATCTTAGATATTATGATGCCTTTCTTTAATGGCTGGGAAGTTTGTGAAGAAATAAGAAAGGTAAGTACAGTACCTATAATTATGCTAACGGCTAAAAGTGAAGAAAAAGATGAGCTTAATGGTTTTCGTAAAGGAACAGATGAATATATTACAAAACCTTTTAGTCCTTCTATATTGGTAGCAAGAGTTAATGCTTTAATGAATAGAACTTACGGTAATAGGGATTATTTAATCAAAGGTAATTTAGCTATGGATACCTATAAACATATAGTAAAATCTGAAACCAATATTGTAGAGCTCAGCTCAACTGAATATAAATTGTTATTGTATATGATCCAAAATGAAGAAACAGTTCTTTCAAGAGAAATGCTTTTAAATAACATTTGGGGCTACGACTATGAAGGCACTGATAGGACTGTAGATACTCATATAAATAGGCTTAGATTTAAACTAGACCCCTGTGGTAAATACATAGTAACTGTTAGAGGCTATGGTTATAAATTTGAGGTGATAGAGTGAATTCAATAAAGAGGAAACTTTTTTTTCAAATAGGTACACTTATTATTATTTTGATAACTCTATTACTACTAGCTAATACATTATTACTTGAGTCTTACTATACATACAATCAAAAGAATTTATTAATAGACCATTACTCTACAATTAATTCTATAGAAAAAGATGATTACGATAATAATTTAGTTGAATTACTCTCTATTGAATCAAATTCAAATATAGACATATTGATAACAGATAAATTAGGAAAAACAATTTATAGTTCAAGAAATTATTTACCAGATAGAAAAGATGATGGATTGGAACAAATAACTCCTCCTCCTGGCAAAAAACCTGTATTAGACATATTTAGGACTGAAAATATAAATGATAGCATAAGTATATTTTGGGCTAATGACCTACTACTAAAAGAGAAAAACCTAACCTTATCTGGAACATTAGATAACGGTAACTTCATCGAATTAACTACACCACTTGCCTCAATCAAAACAAATATAAAATTGTCTAATAATTTCCTTTTGATAATAGGGATTATTGTTTTTATTATTGCAATGATATTTGCATATATTATATCCATTGATTTCACAAAACCTATAAGTGAAATCAATGAAGTAACTAGAAATTTAAAAAAGCTAGATTTTAAAACATCTTGTAAAGTACTCTCAAACGATGAGATTGGTGAACTTGCTGAAAGTATAAATGAAATGTCTAAGGAATTATCAACTACAATTGATTCCTTAAATGCTAAAAACCTTCAACTTGAAAATGAAATTAAGGAAAAAAATAAATTAGACCAAAAAAGGCGAACGTTGCTTAACAATGTATCCCATGAATTAAAAACACCTATTTCACTAATGCAAGGATATGCTGAAGGTTTAAAACTAAATGTCATTAAAAGTAAAGAAAAAACAAATTTCTATTGTGATGTTATAATAGATGAATCTATAAAAATGAATTATTTAGTTGAAAATTTATTAAATATTGATCAAATGGAATTTGGTGATAAAGTTTTAAATAAAACCTCCTTCGAAATAAATGATTTTATAGGAAAGGTACTTGATAAATACCTGAAAATTTTTAAAGATAAAAATATTAGATATAAGATTGAAAAAATTCATCCTACAGACGTATTTGGGGATATTTTCATGCTAGAGACTGTATTTACAAACTATATAACCAATGCAATAAATTACGTTGATGAAAACCGAAAAATAAAAGTAAATCTAAGGACTTTAAGCAATACCATACGAATTGAAGTATTTAATACTTGTCCACCAATAAGCCAAGAAAATCTGGAAAAAATATGGGATAGTTTTTATAAATTAGATAAAGCAAGAACAAGAGAAAAAGGTGGTCATGGATTAGGACTTTCCATTGTCAAAGCTATTTTAGAAGCTCATAACAATGCTTATGGTGTAAAAAATGTTAAAGATGGAATTTGTTTCTGGTTTGAAATAGCTATTGATAATGCTAAAGATTTACAAAATTAAATACCTATTAACGTAGAAATCAGTAGATAAATTTGTTTTTACCAAACCTATCTACTGCTTTTTCATACAAAAAACAACATCATCAAGAGTCCTTCTATTTATTATACCTGTTTCTAATGATAGAACCTAGTATTTTACCAGCTTTATATGCTTCATGTTTTGCTTCGGTTTGACATTCAAATATAATTGGTAAATGCTCCTCTTTTATTTCATCTATAAAACCATGATCATTTACTATATTTCCCACGCTACAATTAAGTCCATCTCCGCAATCGTAGCATTGAGAATATCCCGCTGCTTTAACCTTAGAAATAACAGCCATTTTATTTGATATCATAATTTTTTCGATAATATCTTCTGCTGGATTTTGTAATTTATTATATCCGGTAGATACAACAATTCCTAATTTACCTGCTAAATCAAATTTTTCTTTATGTCTGAAACAGAAGGTTCTCTCTAATGCTGCATGTCCAAGTGCATTAATAGTGTTATAATAATTCGGTGCACCAAAAACTATTCCATCAGCTTTTAACATCTTCTCACCAATTTCATTCCAATCATCTTTAACTTTACATCTATTATCTTTTACGCAACCTGTACACCCAATACATCCATTAATACGTTTGCCACTAAGAGAAATATATTCACACTCTAATCCCGTTGAACTAAGTATTTCTTTCACCGCTTTGCTAGTTATTCCATCTTTTCTTCCACTTGCACTAATACCTAAAATCATTATCATTATCCTCCTAAGTTTGATTGCAAAATTATTATACTAATAATATCAGATAATAGTATTATTTTCTACAAAAAGAAAGGAAATGAATAAACTTCATCTCCTTTTTTAAAAAACTATTTCATTACTTTACACATATTATTTGTAAATTCTACTGGATCTTCTACAGGAAGTCCTTCTATAAGTAATGCTTGATTGTATAATAAACTAGCATAAAGATCTAATTTTTCTTTATCATTTTCAAAAGAATCTTTTAATGCTGCAAATATTTCATGATTTACGTTAATTTCAAGCACCTTATCAGCTTTTACCCCTTGACTATCAGGCATTGCACTTAAGATTTTCTCCATTTCTATAGATACTTCTCCTTCATTAGATAAACAAACAGGATGATTTTTTAATCTCTTAGAGACTCTAACGTCTTTAACTTTACCTTCTAATGCTTTCTTCATGTACTTAAATAAATCTTTGTTTTCTTCTGTTTCTTCTTTTGCTTTTTCATCCTCTTGCTCAATACCTAAATCTCCGCTTGATACAGATTTAAATTCTTTTTCTTTATAATTCATAAGCATTTTAACTGCAAATTCATCAACATCATCTGTAAAGTATAGTATTTCATATCCTTTATCAGCTAACATTTCTGTTTGAGGAAGTTTTGCAATTCTTTCATTTGAATCACCAGATGCATAGTAAACGAATTTTTGATTTTCTGGCATTCTTTCAACATATTCAGCTAATGTTACAAGAGCTTTTTCTTTAGAAGAATAGAACATAAGAAGGTCTTGTAACACTTCTTTTTCACTCCCGAAATTATTATAAATACCAAATTTCAATTGTCTTCCAAAAGAATTATAGAACTCTACATATTTATCTCTTTCATTCTTTAATAATTTTTCAAGCTCACTCTTAATTTTAGACTTGATATTTTTAGCTATTAATTTTAATTGTCTATCTTGTTGCAATATTTCTCTGGAAATATTTAAAGATAAATCTTCTGAATCTACCATACCTTTAACAAAACTAAAGTAATCAGGTAATAAATCGGCACATTTATTCATTATTAATACACCATTAGAATAAAGCTCTAGACCTTTTTCATACTCTTTAGTATAGAAATCATATGGTGTCTTTTCAGGAATATAAAGAATTGCATTGTAAGATATCATTCCTTCTGCTCTTACGTGCAAGTGTTTTACTGGTTTATCAAAACCATAGTGCTTTTCAGCATAGAAATTATTGTAATCTTCCTCAGTAAGTTCACTTCTATTCTTTTTCCAGATAGGAATCATACTGTTTACTATCTGTTCTTCTTTGAATTCTTCGTATTCAGTTTCGCTACCTTCTTTAAGTTTGCTTTCAGTTACTTCCATTTTAATAGGATATCTTATAAAATCTGAGTATTTCTTAATTATAGATTTTAATTTATACTCTTCTAAATACTCATCATAATTTTCATCTTCTTCATTTTCTTTTAATTTAATAATTATCTCTGTTCCTACTGAATCTTTTTCACATTTTTCAATAATATATCCTTCAGCACCTTCTGAAACCCATTTATAAGCTTCTTCACTACCAAATGCCTTAGAAGTTACAGTTATCTCATCTGCTACCATAAACGCTGAGTAGAAACCAACACCAAATTGTCCTATTATATCAAAACCATCTTTTATTTCGTTATCACTTTTGAATTTAAAAGAACCACTATTAGCTATTACTCCTAAATTGTTTTCAAGCTCTTCTTTAGTCATTCCAATACCTGTATCAGTCATTTTCAATATTCTATTTTCTTTATCTGCTTCAATTTTAATAAAATAATCATCTTTATTAAACTCTAAAGTTTCATCCTCTAAAGTTTTGTAATATATTTTGTCCATGGCATCGCTTGAATTTGAAATAAGTTCTCTTAAAAAGATCTCCTTATTTGTGTAAATCGAATGAATCATTAAATCTAAAAGCCTCTTAGATTCTGCTTTAAATTGTTTCTTTTCCATTTATAATTCCCCTTTCATAATATGGCTCTAATAACCATTTAATGTTTATTTAGTTTTGATCCTACATGTATTAAAATTTTTTATGTATCTGTTAGCACTCTCTTTTGTTGAGTGCTAACACTATTTTTTATACCATAATTTGAATTCTATGTCAATGATATTTAAATCTTTTTAACTTATCTTTAAAAGAATGTTAATAAATTGTCTCAAAGTAAAGATTCTCGGCACCGCCGAGAATCTTCCTTAACTGCTAACTGCTAACTGCTAACTCTAGTTTACTCGTTATTTCGAATATTTAGAAACCTTTATATCAGATATATAAATACAGTTTGTTTCATCTCTTTCCATAAATGATATTATATCTTTTGCTTCACCATAGACTAAAACTCCGTAAGTTTTTACCCCATTTTCTTTTATGTAATCTAAAGAATTTGCATAAAAATCTCCTTGTACAGGTCTTTTATCTAAAGAAGTTGTAAATTCTTTTCTGTCGTATAGATATTGCAATAATGAATTGAAGTGAACTTCATATCCATATCCCAATGCCTTATTCCAATCTTCGAAAGGTTTTGTCGCCGTATAATAATCAAGTAAAGATAAATATGGATATTTTTCTTTATCAGCACTATCAGTAGTATCTATTACACTATTAGGATTAAACCCTACTTTATCTACAATAACTCGCCTAGCATCTATTGTCTCTCCTTCACTTTCCGTTGAAATCAACTCACTGTCAATAACTCTAATAGCCACCCACTTAAAATCTATGCTTTTAGTATTATCTTGTGAATCTTTGTATTCATTTTCTAATGCAACTAATTCTTCCATAGTTAAATCTTCTTTAAAATCAACATAAGCAGATACATATGATGTAGAAGGTACCTCCTTTAAGTGAGCTATTGCTTCTTCTGATTGTATATTGGAAAACTCTTCTATTTCATTTCCTAGATTTCTATAAAAAAAATCTCCATCATTAAGTTCATTATCAAGTAAATTATTAAAATTACCAATTTTGCGATTACGTATAAGAGAAATATTTGTATCAACATTATTCTCTTCAAATAAATCATTTTGACTGATTGCTATATTGTATTTACCAAAACCTAAAGGCTCTGCATAAGCATACCCAAAGGTATATCCAGGTCTATATAATTCCACATACACACTCATATCAAATTGTATATCTTGGAAACACTCCCCTACAGATACTTTACTAGGATTATAATAAAATGAATCAACAATTGGTGATACAATATATTTAGCTCCTAATAGTATAATAAAAACACTTACAATTGATATAATGGTAATCTTTCGGAACTTCTTATTCATTACTTCTTTAATTTTTTTATTATCAATTTCACTATTTTCTTTATCCTTATTATTAAGTTCTATTCCTAAATCAATTTCATCTGCTAAAAATTCATTTATACTTTCGTTCTTTTCTATTTCACTCTCTACATATTGTTTTTCTTCCTCATTTAAAGTTCCTTCCTTATATTTTTCAAGTAATTCTTTAAAGCTCATAATTCTCCTCCTTTAAAATATCTTTTAGTTTTTTCCTACTTCTGTATAATAAAGTTCTTGCAGCACCACTTGTTATTTCCATAGATTTTGCAATATCCTTTAGAGAAAAATCACAAAAATAATATAAAATCACAATTTCTTTATAAGACTTAGACATACTTAAAATACCTTTATAAATATTCTCATTTCGTTCATTCCTTAAAATTTCTAATAATACATCTTCTGGTCCATTAAGTTTCATATTATCTATATCTTCAATACTAAATTTCTTGTTTTTACGGAGCCAATCAATCCAAGTATTTTTACCAACTCTAAAAAGATAAAATTTAATATTTTCTTGAGAGTTTTCTATTGAAGCAAAAGCTTTAAAAAAAGTATCGCTGACTAAATCTTCTGCTAAATAATGGTCTTTGCAAAAAGAAAGAAGATATATATAGAGTTCTTTATGATATAGCTTATAAATTTTTTCTAAGTATTTTTTATCCATCATATCCTCCCTTCACTTAATAAACGAAAACCTGGACAAAATGTCACACTTTGTTTATAACATAAATATTAATTTATTGAAACGATATATCACTATATCAAATCGTAATTTAATTAAAGCTATATTTAAAATATTATTGATAATTTATTTTATATATAGATTAAAATGTTTAGTTTAATACTAATATAAAATGTTGAATGTTGAATTTTAAATTTCATCTTTAGCTTTTAATCGATTTCCCAATTTTCATAATATCTCTTGATCCTTCAAAAAACAAAAAGATTCTCGGCACCAGCCGAGAATCTCCCCTCATTGCAAATTAAAAGTTTTTTATTGCATTGCACATTGCAAATTTCTATTAAGTTAAATATAGTCTTCAAGCCCTAATTCACGTAAAGTTTCTTCAGTAGGAATTCCATTTTTATCCCAGCCTCTAACTTCATAGTATTTAGGTAAAAGTACATCTAATCTATGAACGTGACCTTTTGATGGTCCATTTGGTATTTCTTCTTCTAATAACCTCTTTGGTAAAGTATCTTGATCACTACCAATGCCAGCTCTTAGGTTAAATATTTTCTCAAGTGTCCATATTCTATCCCCTGCTTGTAATAAAGATTCAACATCATAAAGTTCTTCACCTATAACTGCATTATACAAATCCACATAATCATCTGCCACTAATCCAAAGGTAGTAAATATACATAATCCCATAGAATCAATTACAGCAGTTAAATCATGGAATACTTTTGCATACGCAGGTTTTCCCTCTAATTCTAATCTATCTAATTTCTCAGGATAACCTAATATTTCTGGATTTATCATATATCCTTTAATATGACAACCGCCTCTATTATTAACTGCATATGTTATTCCATGTCCTTGAATTCCTCTTGGGTCATATGCTGGTATTTCTTGTTTCTTAACAGTCATTGAGTACTCAGGAACTCCATAGCTCTCACATAACCTATATGAACCATCACTTAATTTATCACCAAAGCCTTCTCTTACGGCCATTTTCCTAGTCCACTCGACCATTGCCTTGCTATCTCCCCATTCAAAGCCTATTCCATCTTCTTCAAGTTCTTCATTCTTAATATATCCTCTTTGATACAATTCCATTGCAGCTGCTATAGTTGCACCAGCTGAAATAGTATCTATTCCATATTCATTACATATCATATTTGCTCTATTAATAGAATCTAAATCATAAATATCACAATCAGAACCAAATGACCATAATGTTTCATACTCAGGACCAGCACATTCTGTTCCATCATCTAATTTAACAAATCTTCCGCAACCTATTGGACATCTATAGCAAGCAGTATTTTTTATTAATTTTTCTTCTGCTAAAGTTTCTCCACTTATTAAATCAGCTTTTTCAGTATAAGATTCTTGGAAATTCTTTACTGGGTGAACTCCATTTTCATTAATTATATTTACTAAAACTGCGCTTCCATAGGATGGTAATCCTTGACCGGCAACAGGGTCATTTATCAATATTTTAACTTTTTCACCATTTACTTTTTTAACCAAATCTTGATCTTTAATCTTAACCTTATGACTTCCTTTTACAACGATTGCTTTAAGGTTTTTAGAACCCATAACAGCACCGACGCCACCACGTCCAGCAGCTCTATCTATATCATTCATAATTGCAGCCATTAATGATAATTTTTCTCCTGAAGGTCCAATACACATAATTTTTGCTTTAGGCTCTGATTCTTTTTCTAGAAGCTCAGTAGTTTCAGAAACAACCTTGCCCCAAAGATGTGCAGCATCTTTTATTTCAACTTTATCATCTACAATTTCAATATAAACAGGAGTATCTGATTTACCTTCTAAAATAAGCATATCAAATCCAGTAGCTTTAAATTCTGCTCCCCATCTACCACCTGAATTAGAAATAGCTATAGTTCCTGTCAAAGGGGATTTTGTTACTACCATATATCTTCCACTTGTAGGTACAGGTGCTCCAGTTAAAGGACCAGTAACAACTATTATTTTGTTATCAGGACTCAATGCATCAATCTTTGGATCAACCTCATCCAACATTGTTTTTACTCCAATTCCTCTACAACCAATAAACTTCTTTGCCATATCGTCATCTAGTACTTCAGTTGTTATCGCTTTGTTTGCTAAATTAATCCTTAAAATTTTACCATGATATCCGTACATATATAGTACCTCCCTTTGTTATTTATTACCTTAACTATCTATATAAGCAAATAACATGCCAAACTTTTTTCAAAACAAGTGTTCAGAGTTCAGTTTGCAGAGTGCAATAAAAAGATAAAGACCTTGAGACACTAAGACCTTAATAAACATAAGGCTTAAGAGTTTTAATTTTCTGAAAATTAAATTTCAAACTACTAAACACAGTATAAAATACTATATACACTAACCAGTAAATAGCTATAAATTAGTATAATAAGTCTCAGCATTATATGCTATATAATCACTTTGTTCCATTATGGAACCGTATTCATTATTTTTTGTTCCACAATAGAACAAAGTTCCAAAATGGAACTTTGCGAAAGAATAACTTATTTTCTTATAAATAATTATTAGTAGTATCAGTTTTTTGTGTTTAATATTCTATAAATTAAAGATTTTATGAGCAAAGGGAAGAAAATTCTCCTAAATTGTGCATTGTGCATTGTGCATTGTGCATTGTGCATTGTGCATTGTGCATTGTGCATTGTGTATTTTAATTATAAATCATACTCCTTTATCTTTCTATAAAGAGTATTTCTCCCTATATCTAAAGCTTTTGCACTCAAAGCTACTGAACCATTATATTTGTCTAATACTCTTTTAATATGTTTTTTTTCTACTTCTTTTAAATTCAAGCAAAAATTATTATCATAACCTGTATCTTTATAATCATTTTTTACTTTTGTAGCTTCTATTCTATTTTCTATTGTATATTCGTTAAAATTATTATTCTCAGTGTACTCTTTAAATTTTTCAGGCAAAGCTTCAGTATTAATTATGAGTTCTACAATATTTTCTAGTTCCCTTATATTACCTGGCCATTCATAATTAATCATACAATTTAAATATCCTTCTGTTATTTCTACAGGTTTTTTATTAAGTTTTTTTGAAGTTCTTTTCATAAAATAATTTATAAGTAAAGGGATATCATCTTTTCTATCCCTTAAAGGTGCTAAATACAAAGGTAATACATTTAATCTATAAAATAAGTCTTTTCTAAAATTACCTTTTTCGACTTCTTCATTTAAATCTTTATTAGTAGCAGCTATAATTCTAACCTCTATGGGGATTTGTTTTACCCCACCTATTTTTGTAATAACAGATTCTTCAATTACCCTAAGCAGTTTAGTTTGCATATCAATTGGCATTTCACCAATTTCATCTAAAAATATAGTTCCACCATCAGCTAACTCAAATTTACCTGGATTGCCTCCTTTTTTTGCCCCCGTAAAAGAACCAGCTTCATACCCAAATAATTCTGACTCTATTAAATTTCTAGGAATAGCACCACAGTTCACAGCTATAAAAGGTTCATCTTTTCTGCTACTAGCATTATGTATTGATTGTGCAAAAACTTCTTTTCCTGTACCGCTTTCACCCATAATTAATATAGTAGACCTACTGTCGGCAATCTTTTTAGAGTATTCAATATTTTTCTTAAAGTCTTTGTTTTCACCTATAACTTTATCAAAGGTGTATATTGCTTGATTACTAAGTACTCTTCCTGCTAGTTTTCTATTACGTTTAATGTCTAAAAAAACAAAAGTTAATTCCTTCATTATTTCGCTAGTTATATAGATTGGGTAAACACTTAAATTATATTGCAGTTTATTTTTTTTACTATGAATAAATACATCTTCATCTATAAAATCTTCATTGTTTTTCATCTTAATTAAAATATCATCATAATTCTCAACTAGATCCCATATTTTCAGTTTTTGAAAATCATCTTTTGTATATCCAAACATTCCTAATCCTGTTTTATTGTAATTAAGAATATTTCCATTTAAATCTGATGTTATTATCCCTGTTGAAATGGAATCAAATACTCTTGCAAAGTGATTATTTACTTTAAATAAGTGTTTACTATATTTATCTGTCACCATTAATTCCTCAATTGCATTAGTTGCTGCAATAACCATACCTAGAGTATGAAGATGTGCTAACTCACAATAACCTGTCAAATTCAATACACCAACTATTTCGCCTTCCTGATTTCTAATGGGGGCTGCTGAACATGTCCATCTATGATATGAACTAATGTAATGTTCTTTTTCTGATATCTGAATAGGTCTTTGTTCTGTTAATACTAAACTCATGGCGTTTGTTCCAATATGCTCTTCACTCATATAAGCGCCTGGTATCATTTTAATATTAGTAGCTTCTCCTAATATTTTTTCGTCTCCAATTACACTCAAAATACACCCTTCACTATCTGTAAGTATACTAAAAAAATTTGATCCCTTAACAAAATCATACAAATGTTCCATAAAGGGACGAACTGCAAGTATAAGCTCTTCATTTGCATGAAGTTTTAATTGAAGAAGTTCATCATTTAATATCTTTCTACTATATGTAATATGTTTTTCTATACCAAAATCAATACACCTTTTATGAGAATCCAAAATATAATCCTTCATCATATTCACTTCCGTTTATTTATATTTTTCTCTTGTTAAGTAATCTATTATGATAATTTTAACATATTTATTTAGTTTTATGTATATTTTGCTTGAGCAAGTAATAATCGCCTTTAATATAATATCATTTGTTAACTTTTACAGTACAGATTCTCTTTTTATATTATTCCAGAAGGAAATAAAATTAATAACTGTAAAAACAATTACAATTATACTCACTCTAAAAAAAGAACCACAATTTCGTGCAGCTTCTGGAACTATTAAAAGAAATATTACCGCTATAGTAGGAGTCCCTATCACAATTGACCCTTCAGATAGATTCATAAAGGACAACACCATCATACAAAAAGAATATGTAAATATTATAGCTAAAAAAATCATCAAAAGTAGGATTATATACCTTTGTATACCTGGATTAACATATTTTACTCCAAAAAATTCTACTATAAAATCAACTTTGTTAAAAAAGCTAAAAATATTCTCAATAAAAAGAAAACCCATTGTGAACGTAGAAAATATAGTAGCTTCTATAACAACTGCTAGCATGCTAACTTTATAAAATATTTTTCTAGAAGAATTAAATTGTGAAAGCATAATATATCTTTCCTTAAAAGATAAACATGTCTTAAATATCACTACCGCTATATATACAAAAAAAGCTATTATATACAAAGAGTTATATTCGCCATTTTCTATAGGTTTAGGCATAATAATCGAATAAATCATTCCTAGACTTGCTATTAATATAACCCAAATTGCTTCACTTTCTTTATATAACCTTAAAGCCCCTTTTACTCTATTCATATTTCATTCTCCTTAATTTTCTTTTTTCATTAAGAAATATTGTGCTATTCCATACTAAAGAACCAATTACAAAAAGTATTAATGTTTTTAAATCTAACGGTACCAACTTTGTAAAGTAATTAATAATTACTGTCATTACAACTCCCATAACTATCTCTTTAATATTAGCAATAATAAATTGAATGTAATTTCCTTCGAAAGGTTTTTTCTCTCTATTCTCATCAACACTTATAGACTCTACTTTAATAATATCTAAATTTTTCACTAAGTCCCATCCTACAAGAATTAACACTAATGATATTCCTACTAATAAACTAAATATTAATATGGTATTCCCGATTTCTAAGAAGTTAATTATATATGAATAAATCTTTAATGGGAAAAAAGCTATTGCCATAATTATAAATCCTAACAAAACAAGTTCATTATAGTAATTCATAATCATGAATAAAGTATTAAATATCAATATTATAGTAAAGAAAAGTAGGAAGTAAAAAACAAATTTTTTCAGGAAAACAGCACCATTATTATACTTGTCAGCGATTGAAAAAGAAGAAGAAATAATATCACCTATTGTTACTAATAATGAAATTATTGTATTTATTATTGCAAAATATAATATTAAAGAAGAATAATATCCTTTCCTACTCCCCCTAAAAATCATAAACATCTTAATATTATATCCATTTGGTATATTACCATATATCATCAAAATAATTATTGTAATAACAATTATGAAGTTTTTAGTATAATTATATAGTTCAATATAACCAGTTGTAGACGGCTCAATTTCACCTATTATAATGCCTACTATTAATGAAATCAAAGTTCCAAATAAAGCACCAACAATTATTATAACGATCTGTTTCGAACAAATATGTTGAAGTTTTAAGTTTTTTAATAATCTATCCACTTTTACCACTTCCTTGTTTTAAGTTATCTATTTTATCAAATCTATAAAGTTACTCTATTAATATTTTAGGATAGGATGCTGATGCCCCTTTTAGATTCTTCCAAGCAATATAAAAATTTGTCAAAATCCATACTATAGCAACTAAAATCACTACTAAATAATTTTCATACCTTTCTATAACTTCAGGCACTAAAAAAATAAACAAAAATATATAAGTTGGAATAGAAATTATTATTGAACTTTCTCTAACTTTATCAAAAGAAACCATCATTAGAGAAAATGCATAAGTAAACAAAACACTTAAAAATATCATAAAAAATAAAATCATATATTCTAGTATAATTTGAGTAATACTGTTCATTTTCAATGACCTTATGCCTAAAGATTAAATTTACTATCAATACAAAAGCCATAATCTTAATCCAAATTGTTTCATTTTCCTTATAAATTTCTAATGCTCCTTTTAACCTATTCATATTTCTATCTCCTTAACCTTCTTTTATTCCTCCAAAAATCTAAGGTATTAAATGTCATACTACCTAGGCAAAGCCATAATAATCCTTCTAAATCTAAAGATAAAAAATGCCAAAAATAATTAATACATATTATAAATACAACTCCCGAAATTAACCCTCTAATGTTTGCAATAGTAAATTGAATATAATTTCCTTGAAATGGCTCTTTTATTTTATTATTCTCTTCGTCCTCATCAAATGTATAGGACTTAACAATATCAACCTTTCTTATCATTCTCCATCCTAAAACAATTAGTATTGCTATAACTGA
Source organism: Clostridium sp. DL1XJH146 (assembly GCF_054819755.1). NCBI lineage: Bacteria > Bacillati > Bacillota > Clostridia > Eubacteriales > Clostridiaceae > Clostridium > Clostridium sp. DL1XJH146. Next base: position 112,141 of record NZ_JBTVVN010000007.1, on the reverse strand, counting down.
TATCATAGATAAATATATTATAATTTCATTCAAATTTTTGATAAGAGTAAAAATTGGTACATATACCTCAAATTGAACAAATAAAACAAGTATAGCTATTCCAATTTCAATAAAACGAGCTTTATAATACTTGATATACATAATCAAACAATTAATCAACAAAGATAAAATTAAGAATATAAAAAAATAAAAAACAAATTCTTTTACTAAAACAAATTCGCTATTGTATTTATTTAAACTTAAAATATTATGTGAAATCCAATCACAAATTACTTTGTATAAAGAAAAAATTAGATTTATTATAATAAAATAATTAATTTCTGAATAATAAAATTTCCTCCTAGTTACACTAAAAATAGTAAACATACTGAAATTATTAGCATTTATCATAAAAGTTAATAAAATCATCATAAAAACAACGCTATAATTCACCATAACCCCAGTAAATTCTAATAATTCAATACCATTAGCATTGCCAGCTCTTACATCTATTAAATAAAATATATTTGGCATAATATCAAACACAATAAACACTATTAAAGCACCTATTTCTAAATTACTTAAAAAGGTATGATGTAATTTAACATATTTCTTTAATGAGAACATCTATGAACACTTCCTTTGAACATCGTATGTTGTAAACTCTAATGAAACTTTAATTTTACCTATACACATAAAGCATTGTTTAATTATTTATTTTTTATCATTAGTAATATCAATAAAGAACTCTTGCAAAGTCATAGGTTTTATATCAAACCCCTTGTTTATCAATAACCTTTTATCATCAAAACTAATTTCGTCATATATATAAGCTTTCTTATAATCACCTAATTCTTCTTTCTTAATAACATTTTTATTATTAGTTAATTCTCCAATTACATCAGCTTCCCCAGTAATTACGTAAGATTTTTCACTTATTTTGTCCATATCTTCTTGAAGTAACAATTCCCCTCTATGGAGTATTATTATTTCTTCAAAAATATTGCTAACTTCATCAATTAAGTGAGTTGAAAATATAATTGTTCTTGAATTAACCAAATAATCTTCTAATAAGATCTCATAAAATAGTTTTCTTGCAGCTGCATCCAAGCCTAGATAAGACTCATCAAATATAGTGAGTGGTGCTCTTGATGCAAGTGCCAGAATAATTCCTACCATAGCTTCCATACCTTTTGATAGTTTATTGTAAGTCTTCTTTTCATCCAATCCAAACTCTTTAATTAATCTCTTTCTAAAATCCTCGTCCCAATTTTCAAAAAAATACTTGCCTAAGTCTAGTATTTTTTTTACTTTTAAATTGGTCATACTAGGCATCTTATCTTTTACAAAACATATCTTTCCTAAAACATCCTCATTATCAAAATGCTCTTCTCCAAAAATTTTGATGCTACCTGAAGAATTAAAAACTTGTCCTGAAACTATATTTAGCAGCGTAGTTTTGCCAGCACCATTTCTCCCTAAAAGACCATAGATCTTATTTTCTTCAAGTTTTATAGTCACATTATTCAAAACAACCTCATTTTTATATTTTTTACTCAAATTATTACATTCTAAAGCGTACATATGCTTCCTCCCCTAAATCATTGTTTATTAAATGCATTACTTTATCCTTTAAGATACTAATTTTTTCAAACTAATTTTCAATCTATTATTCAACTCATCAATAGTGGATAATTTGTTTCCTTATTGAAAAAACTTCTTATAATATTAATCTTTTACAAATCAATTTCACTCTTATTAAATATTGCAAACTGCACAATCATATTAAAAATTTTACCTTTGCTTAATAATTGCAATAATCTCTTCTCTAGACATTCCTAGTTTTTCACCTTCAACTAATAAGGTATCAACATACTCGGTACAGAATTTATCTTTTCTTTTATTAACAATGACATCTTTAGCTCCACTTGCTACAAACATCCCTATTCCTCTTTTTTTATAAAGAATACCTTCTTCTACTAGTATATTTATTCCCTTATTTGCAGTAGCTGGATTGATCTTATAAATAGAAGCAAATTGATTTTTTGATAATACTTTGTCTTCTTCTTTTAATTTTTCTTTAAGAATTTCATCTTCAATCCACTCAGCTATTTGGATATATATTGGTTTTATTGAATCATTTGAAAAATCCATATTTACTCCTTTACAATATAATTGTTTGGTTATTCGGTTGGTTAGTCGTGTAATTAACTATAGAATTATAATACAATACCATTTATACCCTGTCAATCAATTATAGGTAAAATGATGTCAGATTACCTTTTATTTAAAATAAATTAAAATTTTATACATATTACTTATAATAAACACCTATTAATGTTATAATAGTATAGAGTCTAGAGTATATAGCAAAGGAGAGGTTTTTGTGCATAAAAGAGTAACTGCTTTAATATTATCCATTACAATATTAGCTTCTATAAGCCAATCTAGTATTGTTTTTGCAACACCAAATTATGATAGTCAACTTGAAGAACAAAAAGCAGAACTAGCTGAACACAAAACGGAATACGATGAAGCAAAAAAAGTAGTTGAGGGAATAGAAGCTGAAATTGAAAAACTTGACGTAGAAATTGAAGCAATGCTTTCTCAAATTGAAGAAACAGAAACAAACATTTCTGAATTAGAAACCAAAATACAAAAAGCTAAAGATGATATAGCACAAGCAGAAAAGGACATGCAAGACGAAAAAGACATGTACAATAGTCGTATGGTGGCAATGTACGAAACTGGTGGAACAAGTTATTTAGAAATAATACTAGGTGCATCAGACTTAAGTGATTTATTATCAAGAATTCAAACAATTAAAACATTATCTGATTTAGATAAAGAAATTATAGCTGAATTAAAAGAAAAACAAGCCGAAATCGAAGAACAAAAGGCTAACTTAACTGAAGAAAATAATACACTAATTGATTATAGAAAAACACTATTAGATAAAAAAGAAACATTAGACTCTGCTAAAGATGACCAACAAGTACTAATTGATGATGCTAAGAAAGAAGCAAATAGTATAGCTGTTCTAGTTCAAAGTGACCAGCAAGAGGTTAATAAAACAATGTCACTAATTGAAGCTGCAAGGGAAGCAACTCCTTCTTATGATCCTTCAAGAGGGGCAACTTCTATATCATCAAATGCTGTAGTTGCATATGCATCAAACTATTTAGGACGACCTTATAGATATGGTGCTACAGGTCCTAGCTCTTTTGATTGCTCAGGATTTGCACAATATGTCTTTAGGCATTTTGGCGTATCCCTTCCTAGGACATCCTCTAGTCAATCAAGATATGGAACATATGTGTCTAGAGAAAATTTACAGCCAGGAGATTTAGTATTTTTTGGATATCCAGTACATCATGTAGGTATTTATGTAGGTAATAATTCTTATATACATTCTCCTCATACTGGAGATGTAGTTAAAATTTCAACTCTTAGTAGTAGATCTGATTTTAATTGTGGAAGAAGGGTATATTAATTTTAATTACAATGATATATTCTGTATATTTATACAAATAAAGCACAAAATAGATACACTATTTTGTGCTTTATTTGTATCTTTTTTTATTATCACCACTTATCTTACTAAAATGTTATTGTTATTTTTTGTATTTAATTTTAGTATTTAATTTTAGTTTTTAATTTTGCACTTCTTTTATTCATAGATTTAACAAGAAAGCCACCCTTAAATTTTCTTGGTTCATAAGCAACAATAAAAGCTAGAGGTTCATACTCTTCAATACACTCTAATAATTCATTTTCTCTACTTCTTTTTGTAAGAATCTCTAATTTAATACGATTACTGTCTCTTCCTTCTGCTTCAAATAAAGTTACTCCAAATCCCTTTTCTCTTAAAAAAGATATCATTTCATTATTTCTTTTATTTAGATTCACTTCAAATGAAGTATAACCTATGGCCATTTTGTTTTCTACAAAATTACCTAAAAATAAACCTAACCCAAACCCAACAGCATATACTATCATAGCTGCTATACTTTGATCTCCTGAAAAAACTAGAGATAAACCAAATACATATACTAATCCCTCTAAAATCCCAAACAATGCAGCTAAATAGCTAATGTTCTTTACCATAAAAACAGTTCGTAATGTAAGCAGTGGAACGTAAATCAATTGCAATAGTAAAATTAAAACTATCTGTGTCATATTATGTACTTTTAATCCTTTCTATTTATTTAAATTTATTTAAATTTATTATCCCGAAAATTCAGGCAAACATCAATAAACTAACTGCCATAACAGCCATTCCAGATAACAAACCATATACAGCAATATGATGTTCTCCATATTTTTCAGCCATTGGCAACAATTCATCTAACGAGATATAAACCATTATCCCTGCTACCCCTGCAAATATACCTCCAAACATGGCATTGCTAAAAAATCTCATCAAAATAAAAAATCCAAATAATGCCCCTACTGGTTCAGACATACCTGATATAAAAGAGTAAAAGAAAGCTTTTTTTTGTCTCCTGTAGCATAATATAATGGAACTGATATCGCTATCCATTCTGGAATATTATGGATAGCGATAGCTATTGCTATACTAATACCCACTGTCGGGTCTTGTAGTGCACTTGTAAAAGTTGCTAAACCTTCTGCGAAATTATGTATTGCTATAGCTAATACGGAAAAGATCCCCATTCTTAATAATTCCTGATTTCCTACATTTACTTTATCTAAATCATCTATATCCCTTTTTTCATGTGGATTTTTAAAATTTGGCACAAATTTATCTATAAGACCAATTAATGCAATCCCTCCAAAAAAAGCTATAGTAGTGACCCAATAGCCTTTTGTATCTCCATAAACCTCTCCTAAGACAACCCTTGCTTCCACAAATATCTCAACAAAAGAAACATAAATCATAACACATGCTGAAAAACCTAAAGCAACTGATAAAACCCTTTTATTTGTCCGTTTTGTGAAAAAAGCCAATGCACTACCAATTCCAGTAGATAAACCTGCAAGTAAAGTTAATCCAAATGCAAACATAACCGTATTAATATCCAAAAATCTTCTTACTCTCATATAGCAATGATTTCTATAAGCATAATTATTATTATTTAAATTTTATATTATTTTATGATTTTTTCTAGTTTTCTTGCTTTTTATTTTTAAATCTATAGGACTAAAACTCTTTATTAAATATATCAAAGAATTTCTTCTTTAATAACACCTAATATCCCTCTTTTCTTTTTAAGTGTATTACTATTTTCATTTTTATTATAAAGTTATATGCCAATATATACAATAGACATTACTAATATATCTATATAAATAAAAAACATAATAAAAAAAAATTATACTTTATATGCCTACTATGATAAACTTATACAATAAAGTAATTTTGATAAATATCATTAATAATTAAGTAATTAAATAATTAAATACAATAAAAGAAAGGATGCTTGTTATTGGAAAAGGAAATTTTTAATACCGTAATAGATTTAAGACACTGTCTTCATTCAAATGCAGAATTATCAGGAAAAGAAATCAAAACTATGAAAATACTTAAAAATTTTATAGAAAAAAACACTTCTTTTAAAATTTTTCACAATGCAAATGACCCTTATTTCTTTGCTTCTTTAGTAAACGGAAAAAATTTACCAACCATAGCTTTCAGAGCTGATATGGATGCAATACCAATAAATGAAAATGATAATTTATCTTACAAATCTAAAAATAAAGGAATTTCTCATAAATGTGGACATGACGGTCACTGTGCAACTTTAGCAGCTTTGGCTCTTATGTTAGAAAAACAGCCTATAAAAAATAAAAATATTATTATTCTATTTCAACATTCTGAAGAAATAGGTGCTGGCGCAAAAGAGATTTGTAACGCTAACTTCATAAAGAATAATAATGTATCAAGCATTTATTCATTTCACAATATACCAGGCCATGAAAAAGGAGAAATCTTAGTATACCCTGAAGTTTTTGCTTGCGCCTCAAAAGGAATGAAGATAAAGTTAATTGGAAAACCATCTCACGCTGCTTATCCTGAAAAAGGTGTTAACCCAAGTAATGCAATTTCAGAAATTGTGAAATTTTTAAATTCTCTTCACATTATAAACAGTTTCAAAGGAATGGTATTATCTACAATTGTATATATTTTTGCAGGTGAAAAAGCTTTTGGTACATCAGCTGCTAATGGTGAACTATGGATAACTCTAAGAGCTGAAAATGAAGATGAACTTCTGTTAGCACAAGAACAAATAGAATCTTTTGTACAACAAAATTCTTTAGATAATAATTTAGCTTTCTCAATAAGTTATTCAGATGAATTTCCAGAAACTCGAAATTCATCTGAATATAGTAACAACATCTTAAATGTTGCTACTTCATTGTCAATTAAAACTAAGATATTATCTAATCCAAACAGATGGTCAGAAGACTTTGGGTACTATCTTAAAGAAACTAAAGGCGCTATGTTTGGTATTGGCGCTGGGAAAAAACACCCCCAGCTACACACGGAAAACTATGATTTTCCTGATGAAATAATAAAAATAGGAGCAAATATTATGTACAAGTTGCTTGAAAAATAATTTTATGATTTATTGAATATGTTTTTTATAAATACAAATACTATATCTAATAAAATTGATTTGAATAAAACAAATCATTTTATTAGTTTTTTTAATTAAGTAAAACAAATTAGTTTTAGATATTTCAAAAACAACGTAATATAAAGATAGGAGTATAAAAAAGCTTGTTAATCGTTATTATTTTAACAATTAAACATTTACATGACCCTTTAATGAGTTTGTTTTAACCACATAATACATTTATACTTAGAATATAATAAATATAAAAAAGGAGCTGTTAATTATGAAATTAGATAAAAGAAAAGTAGAAATGTTCCAAAACTATGTTGAAAAATCATTAGTTGAAAAATTTGGTTATACAACAGAGGTTGCTAAAACTCAAATGGGAAACTACAACTTAGAAAAAGCTTTAACACAAAATAGTGCAGCAATCTTGTATTTTGATGCAGAATACTGGGCTGGTCAAGTAAAACTAAACAACGGAAAATTTAATAACTAGTACTGCTAATAGATTTAAAATAATTAAGTCAAGTTTAGAGACTATGAGATAACTTGATATTAATTTTTTTTATTAAGAAAGAAGGGACAACCCTCACGTTGAAAGTCACCCCATTTCAATTTCATAAGTTAAAACTAATAATTTGTTTTAGTTTTTAAAATTATCTTACCATTTACCCTTCTTAACATGACTCTCTAATTCTGCTTTTGAGCATTGTTTGATTTGCCAAGCTAATTTTTTCGAAATATTGAAAGCTCTAACACAAGTTGGATCTAATTTATCTTCAATACCTTCTTCACATAAATCAACAATTCTAGATGCTAATTGGATTACTTCCATATGAATATCATTTGTAAAATCAGAATTGTATATTTTTCCCTTAGCCTCTTCATCTAACTCTACCATTTTTTCTGCTGGTGCTCCACAAATCGGACACTTATCATATACTTCTTCACCTTCGTAAGTATAATTACAAACTGTACATTTAAAAGTTTTCATTTTTATTCCTCCCAAATAATATATTATTGACTTTACATCCCTTTGTATATAAATCTATTTTAATTCTAAAATCTAAAAATTATCACATAATACTTCAAAATATGCTTGAGGATGAGCACATGCTGGACATACACCAGGAGCTTTTTTACCTTTGTGGATAAATCCACAATTTCCACATTTCCACTCAATCTCTTCTTCTTTTTCAAATACTTTATTATTTTCAACGTTGTCTAATAAAGATCTGTATCTTTCTTCATGATGCTTTTCAACTGAAGCAATACTTCTATATACTGCTGCAATTTCTTTGAAGCCTTCTTCATCTGCTATTTTAGCAAATTCAGGATACAACTCATCCCACTCTTCCTTCTCACCATTTGCGGCAGCTAATAAGTTTAACTTTGTATCTCCTAAAGCTACTGGGTAACTAGCGGTTATTTCCAATGCTTCAAGCGAAAAATCTTCTTTTAGAAATTTAAAAAATCTTTCTGCATGCTCTTTTTCATTATCTGCTGTTTCTTCAAATATATTCGAAATCTGAACATATCCTTCCTTTTTAGCTACTGATGCATAAAAAGTATACCTATTTCTAGCTTGTGATTCACCTGCAAAAGATTTAAGTAAATTTTCTGCTGTTTTACTCCCTTTCAAAGATTGCATTTTCATTCCTCCTCATCCATATTTTTTTTATTATACTATACATATTCTACGTTTTTATTACAATTCCTTTTAATAATTTTATTAAATTAAAATATAAATTAAATCCCATAGTATTGACTCAATATCAAAAGATACAATATTGCCTACCTTTTATTTAGAGTATCCAGTACAACTAACTTTTATAACTAAAAAATATTTTTTTAAATAAAAAATTCATATTTAAAAAGTTTACATCCTAAATTTTACATATTTTGAATTTATATTTATAAAACAAATAAACATACAAAATATCTTTTTCTAGCTATCTTGTATGTTTTTGATTTTTTTTAATTCAAACTTTAAATACTAATTTCTTAAATAATTCTACTATTTATATAGTTTTCCAAATGCATCTGCTGCAAGTATTGCTGCATAAACATCTTCAGTTGTTACCTCAAAAGGCATATTAAAAATTGTTTCTCCTTCTGCACAAGAAGCCTCTGCTACTTTGTATATATTTTCTCTTGAAACTTCTTTCACTCCCATTTCTTCTAATGTTACAGGAAGTCCAACTTCTAAACAGAATGATACAACCTCTTCTATTTCCTGAACAGGAGCATTTTCTAAAAATAATTGTGTTATAGTTCCAAAGGCAACTTTTTCACCATGATATAAGTGGTGACAATCATTTAATACTGTAAATCCATTATGAATAGCATGTGCCCCCGCAAGTCCAGCACTCTCAAAGCCAATACCGCTAAGATATGTATTTGCCTCAATAACATTTTGTACTGCTTTAGTACATGCTTTATTTTCAGCTGCAAGTTTTGCTTTTAATCCATCTTCAAGCAATGTTTCATAACACAACTTTGCAAGCGCAAAGGCAGCTTTAGTAGATTTTCCACCTGGTAAATTCCCAGCATTAGAAGCTAAACAAGCTCTTGCTTCAAAATATGTCGCAAGTGCATCGCCCATTCCTGATATTAATAACCTAGAAGGTGCTTTTGATATTACTTCCTCATCCATTAAAACAACCTCTGGGTTTTTTGGTAGTACTAAATACTCTGAGAAAACTCCTTCATCCGTATAAATAACTGATAACGCACTACATGGAGCATCTGTTGATGCTATTGTTGGTATTATTACTACAGGCATTTTCTCATAATAAGCAACAGCTTTAGCAGTATCTAAAATTTTACCTCCACCAACTCCAACAATTACATTTATATTATTATCTCTACACACTCTACTTAATCTATCAATTTCTTTTTTTGAACATTCACCATTAAATACTTCAAATTTAACCATGCAATCACTATCTTTAAAACTATTCTTTAAAGCTTCACCACTTCTTTTAATTCCACTTTCACTAATCAAAAAAAGAAAGGAATTTCCTAAATTTTCCACATGTTCTTTCAGTCTTTTTAATTCTCCATATCCTTGAACGTACTTGTTTGGTGCAATTATTACTTTTGCCATATATAAAACCTCCATGTATAATTATTAACATTCTTTGTTAATATTATATCATACTTTCGCGTTTTTTTCTCTTTTTTACTACTATTTTTGTGATTTTTTATTTCAAAAATAAAAAGAGTGCATTACTACACTCTATTTATTCTAAAATGCTCTCGGTTCAAAACTCAATTCCGTAAATTGAAACCTGTTCAAAAAAAGAAGAAAATTTATCATCTGTCCATTGTAATGCATTATTAATTATCCCCAAAGAATCTGCATTATACTTACCAATAATTCTTCTATAAGTTAATAATTCATGTATCTCGTCACCATTATAATCTACAGGATACAACCCACTAATTGGTACAACATAACCATTTAAAGGTTTTTTTAACATTCCATCTTTATCATATATTTCATCTAAATACTCTTTCCCTTTATATTTAATATCAATTATATATTTTTTATCAATTGTTCCATTTGCTACTTCAACTTTGTAACAATTTTGATATATAACATTATAATTATATTCATCATCAAACTTCTCATAATCAAATATCTTTCTAACTTTTCCATCTATAAATGAGAAAATATAGTAAAAACTCATACCACCGCTTCCACCAGAAAAAATACTTATCAAAATTTCGTCTACTCCACTACCAGTAAACTGCCCTAAAAAAAGCCTAGGATCGTAACCTGCATTACTTTTAAAAGGTATACTAGTCAAGGTATAATCAGCTCCGTTAATAATTACTAAATTAATATTTTCAGTAAAATTAGATCCTTCTCCAAAATTCTTTTCTCCAACTAAGTAGACATTGTCATAAATACCATCACCAGTTACATCTCCATACTTAAAATCTAAAATTATTTCATTATCATCCAAATCAAATCTCCATAAATCATTTTGATATAAAAGCATAACCTACTCCTATTAAATTATTATAATAACATAATATGCAGCATGCAAATATACTCTACAAATGTCCTTTATATTCTTTCTTTGGTTCAACAATCTATCTCAATTTTAAGGGTATACATCCTAGAAATTCAAAGATTAAATTGTTTTATTGTTAAAAATGTCAAATTTAAACATCTCTTCATAAGAGTAACCATAGAAGTTACAAGTTGATAAATTGCAATCTACAATTCTAAATGTTTCTGAGTTTAGTAGAATCATTATTTCTTGATTGTTTTTGAACAAACTCTTATAAAAAATTTCATTATTTTCAATCATTATATTCTTATTATTTTTCAATGATTTTCTCCTAACTATAAGTCCTTGCTTAGATAAATAACTTTCTTGATTTTCGAAGAAATCACTCTATACTCCTATATGCTATCTAGTAAAAATACATAAATATACAATTTTATATATTTGATTAAATTATACTATAAACATATAATAAATTCTATAATTACATAATACAACTTGTTAATTTTACTATAATTTGCATGTTATCTTTGTCGAAAGAAAGAGATTCTCTCTTAATCTACACTCACTCAATTAAAATTATCAAAATCATTTTTATACGCTTTTAATTTCATCATCATTATATGTATTTTCATCCCCTTTGAATCTCATCTTACTATATCTGCTTTAACTTTTTCTTTCAATAACAAAGTCTTAGCCAATTTTTCACCTGCTTTTATTGAATGATCAATATTAATTTTGTATTTTAACACATCTCCCTTGTTAAAAGCACCTAGTATCTTTACTTTATCTATAACTCTATACCCTAACGCTTCCATTGTCATATTTAAAGTATCTGAGGTAAAACCCATGTCCTTTTCATCATGCTGCTCGCAAACAGCAATAGTGGCAGCATATTTTATGCTAGTTGCTTCATTTAATGACATCCATACTGACCTATCATCTTCTGAAAATATCTCATAACAATACATTCTATCTAAAAAGGCTTTCATCTTTGCCGTTACATTATAAAAATACGTAGGAGAACCTATTACAATTGCATCTGATTTTTCTATCAAAGGATATATCTTTTGCATATCATCCTTAATAACACATTTATAAGTATCCCTGCATCCTTCGCACCCTATACAATCCCCATAATCATAGTCTCCTAAAAATATAATTTCAGTTTCGATACCATAGCTCTCAATAGCCCCCAAAGCCTCTTTAACCATAAGAGCAGTATTCCCTGCTTTTCTATTACTCCCAACTATACCTAGTACCTTCATTAAAATAGACCTCCGTTTTTTAGTTCACAGTTATTAATTATTAATTCTTAATTCTTAGTAATTATTGAAAGCTTCAAAACCACAGCCTGTTATTAAAGTAATTTTTGCACCCTATCCCAAATTTCGGGTTTAGTTTTCTTCAGATTAATTATTTTGAAAGTTTCACTATCAACAAATGTCTGCACTGTACTTCCTTTAACTACAAGATTATCATTTTTTTCTTTTCTAACAACGTAATTTATTATAGCCTTTACTGGTGTTATCTTTTCTAGAAAGGTATCCATTACTAACATATCATTGTACTCTGCACCTTCGTAATATTTACAATGAGTTTCAATTAGCGGCATCATAACTCCCGCATCTTCTAGCCCTTTATACGTTATGCCTGTGTATGCAATTAAATCCTCTCTTCCTTCTTCAAAATAAATATAATAATTAGAATGATATACAATTCCCATCTTATCTGTTTCTGCATATCTAACTTTTATTTCGGTAACACTAGTATACATTTTTTACCTCCAAGCTTCAGTTTGTAAATTCAGTTATTATGCCATAGAATTTATTTAAATATTCACTTCATTATCTAAGAGGTAAGAGACACCAAAGAACATTGCAATTATAAGAACTATATTGAATACTAATACTCCAATATTTAGTGTTGATGCCCCATCAAAGGCTAAATTGACTGAATTCGTTATTGTATCATAATCAAAAGTATTTGATAAATTAACATCTAAAAATTCCAGCTTATAAATTAGTCCTCTAATATAATTAAGACCAATACTTAAAGCAATGAAAATTATAACCCCAACAAATCCACCGATTTTGCCATTTATTGCAGAAATCTTAGTAACTGAAATAACTAAATACACTAATAATATAGTACATAGATTACCAACAAAAGTATCTACTATAATCATTAGTACACTTACATCTAATAATTGAAAGTTATTCAAAAATGTTTTATTAGAAGGGCTAATTGCTGCAAAGAATATAAGTAAAATAGTAGCACCATAACTAACTATAAAAGCCGCTAATATTTTTGAAACAAGTATTTTCTTTGTTGATACCGGCAAAGTAAAGGTAAGATACCCAGAATTTGAATAAAGCTCATTTTTAAAAGAGTTAAATATATCTATATAGATTACTACAGTTACTACAATAAAAACTAAAGATAACAGAAGATTATATGTTATCGCCGTATCACTATAAAAAATTAATAATATCAAACATAGTATTATACCCGCAAATATTACGGGAAAAGACTTTCTGTAATTTCCTCTTAATTCGTATTTTAATAATTTACCCATTGATTATCACTCCTCACACTAATCTACTCTGCAAATATATCTCTGAAAATTTCATCTATTGACATTTTGTTTTCAAGTCTTATATCTTCAGCATTGCCCTGTTTAACAATTCTACCTTCTTTAATAAATAACACATCATCAAATAATTTTTCAATATCCCTAACTAAATGTGTTGTAATTAACATAGACCCTTCCCCAGAGAAGTTTTCAATTATTGCATTGAGTATTTTTTCTCTTGCAACAGGATCAACCCCTGCAATAGGCTCATCTAAAACATATAATTTTGCATTTCTCGACAATACTAAGGTTAAATGTAATTTTTCTAACATACCCTTTGATAACGTCTTAATTTTTTGGTTATTATCCAATTTCATAAGTGAAAGTAGCTTTTCACATTTTTCTTCGTCAAAATCATCATAAAAATCAATAAAAAATTGTATCGCATCTTTAATTTTCATCCATTTATACAAAAAATCTTTATCTGGAAGATAAGAAACCAAAGCTTTTGTTTCAACCCCCACAATAGTACCATCTACAATAATTTCACCACTATTTTTCTTTAATAATCCAACAGCCATCTTAATAAAAGTAGTCTTACCACTACCGTTAGGCCCAAGCAATCCTACTATTTTACCATTGTCTATAGAAAAGGATACATTATTTATAGCATTTTTATTTCCGTATCTTTTATTAAGATTCTTAACTTCTAATGCTTTTGTCATTAAAACTCCTCCTAATTTTTTACGCTTATACAAATCTATATTCTCTAATTACATTAAATTTAGTGTTTACATGTCGTTATATATACTTTCTATACAACTATAACTATTTTTTAACTACTGGCTTATTTTTTCAGAAATCATATTAGCTATTTCTTCTTTATTAAAAGCCATTTGTAACATTTGATCTATAAAATCATTAACTAAACTATTTGCCATATCTTTCTTCAATTTTTGAATCCTATCATCATCTGTAGTTACATACTTTCCTTTTCCTCTTTCTGTATAAATCATTTTTTCTCTTTCAAGTTCACCATAAGCTCTTTGTATTGTATTAGGATTTACTTTTATTTCAGTAGCAAATTCTCTTACAGACATAAGCTTTTCTCCCATCTTTAACTCTCCAGATATAATTTGTTTTTTAATACATTGTACTATTTGAACATAAATAGGTGATCTATCATTGAATTCTATTCTCATTCATTCACCTCCCTTTATTTAAAATTAAAAAGAATACTGTATTAATTACATAGTACAGTATTCCGATATTATTGTCAATAAATTATATAAAACAAAAAAATTATAGTATTTGAACAAAAATAAAATCCCAAGATTACTAGCAAAACTTGCAAACATACAGATTTTTCTTAGAAATATTGTTTTTTCTCATCCCTAATTTTGCATGTGTTCTCTATTAACAAACCGCTACTATATGTAATTAAAGTTGAAGTCGCAATTAGTATTGCATATTTAGGATTCCACTCATATAAAAATATACATTGCTAATTACAATAATACCCTATTAACAACTCAATAGTATTTAAAATTCCATCAATATGGGTTCTCTCCATACCATGAGATGCATGAACCCCAGGTCCAATCAATGCTCCCTTAATATTATTTCCACCTCTTAGAGCTGCTGAAACATCGGAACCGTAATGTGGATAAATATCTACCGCATAATCAATTTTGTTCACTCTAGATAACAAAACAAGCTTTGATACAATATCATAGTCATAAGGTCCAGATGAATCCTTTGCGCAAATAGAAACCTGCCTTTCGCTGCAATTTAGATCCTCTCCCATAGCTCCCATATCTACTGCTAATAATTCATCAATATCATCTGGTATATAAGCCGCTCCATGTCCAACCTCTTCATAAACAGAAATCACTATTTTTATTGTATTTTTAGGTTTAATATTTTCTCTATGTAAATATTCCATCATTCCAAAGATCGCAGCAACTCCAGCTTTATCATCTAGATGTCTTGACTTAACAAAGCCATTATCTAAAATATTAGTCCTTGGATCAAAAGAAACAAAATCTCCAACTTCTATTCCTAAAGCTTTTACGTCCTCAATATTTTCTACAATTTCATCTATCCTAATTTCCATGTTTTCTTCTTTTCTTTCCTGCTTTCTTGCATCATCATAGACATGCACTGAAGGTTGTGTAGTTAAAACAGTTCCACTATACTCTTTTCCTTCTCTTGTATGTATAGTACAGTACTCGCCTTCCACTGTACTCATCATGTATCCACCTATACTTGTAAATCTAATATTACCATCCTTTTTAACAGACCTAACCATTGCTCCTAAGGTGTCCACGTGTGCTGAAAGTCCTACCACGCAATCGCTATTATCACCATCAATTGTTATAACACCGCAACCTTTATTAGTTAAATAAAATTGAAATCCTAACTCATTTGTATAGTTTTCAATTTTTCTCATTACTTTATGG
Source organism: Clostridium sp. DL1XJH146 (assembly GCF_054819755.1). Taxonomy (NCBI): domain Bacteria; kingdom Bacillati; phylum Bacillota; class Clostridia; order Eubacteriales; family Clostridiaceae; genus Clostridium; species Clostridium sp. DL1XJH146. The sequence continues at coordinate 96,519 of NZ_JBTVVN010000007.1, read as the reverse complement.
CAAAATCCACTTGGACTAGGTGTATTTAAAATATCCTCAAGTAACTTAATCACATAATCTTTATTAATTTTTTCACTCATATCATATCACCCTTAATATTATTTTATTTTACACTATATATTCTACTATAAATATTATCTTTGTAACAACTCACAAAAATTAATATACTATCTTATTTATTTTCTTATTGTATTGACTAAATTAAATATAAGTTACATACTTATTAAAGTTATAAAAAATAAAAGCTATCTTAGATAGAGATACTTTTATAATAATAATAATATTATTAAGTAGAGGTTTTATTATGGAAAATAAAAGAAAAACTTTATTACAACTAGCCGCACCTATCTTTGTTGAAATGCTTCTATTTATGCTTCTTGGTACTGCTGATATATTTATGTTAAGTCATTTTAATGATAAAGCTGCTGGAGCTGTTGGTGCTTCTAATCAATTAATAAACAATTTAAATCTAATATTTGCAATAATATCTGCTGGTACTGCAGTACTAGTGGCTCAAAATTTTGGAGCAAATAAAAAAGAAGAAATTGAAAGAGTTAGCGCTGTTTCTATTACAACTAATCTTATTTTAGGAATAATAATAAGTATATCAATGGTATTTTTGGGGGAACCCATTTTAGAATTAATGGGAGTTACTTCTGATTTAATGATTTATGCATCTGATTATATAAAAATTGTTGGAGGAGCTCTATTTCTTCAATCAGTTCTTAATACTGTTGCAGTAATCGCTAGAAGTCACGGTTTTACCAAAGAAAGTATGTATATAACTATGGGAATGAATATTGTTAATATCCTTGGAGATGCTATTTTTATATTCGGATTATTCGGAGCACCTATCCTTGGAGCTAAGGGTGTTGCTATTGCTACAACCTTTAGTCGATTTTGTGCTACTATTGTTGCCTTAATATTTTTATTTAAAAAAGTTCTTCCTATATCAATTTTCAGTCACTTAAAAGATAAACCAATGAATTCCTTGAAAAAACTTATAAAAATAGGTTTCCCTTCTGCTATGGAAAACATGAACTACAGTGTAGCTCAAACTGTACTAATGTCAATAATTCTAGTAAATATGGGCGAAATATCCTATATAACTAGAACTTATGTATGGACTTTCTGTTGGTTTGCTATGCTTTTTTCTATAGCAATTGGTCAAGCAACTCAAATTATGATTGGCCAAGCTGTTGGTGCAAAAGAACTTGATAAAGCTTACCAAATCGGACTAAAAAACTTTAAAATTTCAGTAATATTCGCAACTATTGGTGGATTACTATTATTTTTCTTTGGAAAATCCTTTATGGGTTTATATACAGATAATACAGAAATTATAGCACTCGGTGCAGCAACCCTAACAGTAGATGCCTTTTTAGAGCCAGGCAGGACCTTCAACATAGTTCTTATTAACGGATTAAGAGGAGCTGGTGATGTCATCTTCCCAGTTGTGATGGCTATGATTCTTATGTGGAGTGTAGCTGTTGCTGGTGGTTATTTCTTTGGTGTTATCTTGGGTTTTGGTTTGCCTGGAATATGGATAGGATTATTACTGGATGAATGGCTGCGTGGACTTGCTATGTACTTTAGATGGAAAAGTAAAAAATGGATGAATAAAGGACTTGTTTAATACATAGAGTGTAAAAAATAATAAGATCATCATAAATTGCAAATTGCACATTATAAATCATAATAGACCGATAAAAAAGGTACAGCCAATATATAGGTTGTACCTTTTTTTATTTTACTTAATGTTTCACTATTTACAATTCACTCTACTCAAAAGAATATCATTACTATTCCTTTATTTGAGCTAATATACCATTCATCTGCTCATAAGTCATCATTCCTTGGACTCTTCCAAGAAACAATCCTTCTTTATCAATAAAATAAGAAGTAGGAAAAGCTGCAACTAGATAATCATTGGATACTGTGCCCTTATCATCAAGTAATGTTGTAAAAGTATATCCTCCATCATTTACAAATTTTTCAGCTTCTGCATGGCTTTCCTTAACATTTACTGCTAATACAACAATATCTTCGTTCTCATTATTAAATTTTTCTAAATCAGGCATTTCTTCAACACAAAAATGACACCAGGTTGCCCAAAAGTTAATCAATACATATTTGCCTTTATAGTCACTCAAAGAAACATCATTTCCCTCTAAATCAGTAAGTGTAAAATCTGGAGACTCTTTCCCTACTTCAAGGGCAAAATTCTCATCATCTGCATTTACATCTTCATCTACTTGCTCAGTATTAGTATCTCCATTACCTGTAATGCTTTTTAAAAAATCATCTGGAGAATCTACCAACTTTACATATAATAGTCCACCAATTATAACAATACCAATTATTAACCCTATTATTGTTTTCTTCATATAGAGCCCTCCTTTTTACTAATTTTTCTAAACTATTAATATTCATATTCATATAAACACTCATTGTAAGGTTAAATTCTAACCTATCTTACATAATAGACACTAAGAAAAAAAACCACTAATAACACTAATTTTATCAAAGAACATTATCACTCCAAATATAATCAATACAACTCCACTAATTTTAGGTAAATACTCTAAATAACCACTGAATTTTTTCATTACATTTCTAAAAGAGCCTATAAAAACAGCAGTTAAAATAAATGGAATAGCCATTCCTAAGGAATAAACAAGAAGTAAAATTACACCTCTCATAACAGTACCTGCAGCACTAGCATATATTAATATGGAACCTAAAACAGGACCAAAACAAGGAGTCCAACCTGCTGCAAAAGCCATTCCCATTAAGATCGAACTAAACCAATTTGTCACTTTAGAAGGGGCTGATAATTTCTTTTCCATTTGCAGAAAATTAATTTTTAGTACACCTAACATATTCAAACCAAATACTATTATTATAATTCCACTTATTTTAGAAAATATTTCTCTATTCCTTATAAATATCTTTCCTAAAAAAGAAGCAGAAGTTCCCATAATCATAAATATAATAGTGAATCCAATAACAAAGCCTATTGTTCTTGTTATTGCCAGTAATCTTTTCTTTGAAAGTTCACTTTCAACACTAGTACCCGTTATATACATTATATAAACCGGAATAAGTGGCAATACACAAGGTGAAAAAAATGATAAAAATCCAGCTCCAAGTGCAAGTAATAAAGAAACATTTTGTATAGCCATACTATCTCCTCCTTTTCTTACATAATAATCATAAGTAAGAATCAAAAATTACCTCTACTCTTCTTAAGTAGTATTAACTATATTATACATCAAATCCCAAATACCCGCTAGGGGTATTTGGGATAAATATTATTTTCCTTCTATAAATACTATAACTTCTATGTAAAAACAATAAAAACATATGAAACTTCTTTGATTATTCAATTCAAAGAAGTCTCATATGTTATTAAGATAATATATTTTCTATCATTTCTAATTCATCTTGGCTAAATCCTAAATTATTTATTGTAGCTACACTATCTTCTATTTGACTAACTTTGCTTGCCCCAATCAATACTGAAGTTACTGCTTTATGTCTCAGCACCCATGCTAACGCCATTTGAGCCATAGTTTGATTTCTAGTGACAGCTATATCATTTAATTTTTTAACTTTTTCAACTACTTCCTCTGTTATATCCTCTCTTTTTAAAAACACACTATTACTTGCAGCTCTAGAATCTTTTGGAATACCATTTAAATATTTATTAGTAAGAATTCCTTTAGCTAAAGGAGAAAAAGTAATACAACCAACTTCCTCTGTTTCTAGCAAATCTAAGAGTCCATCTTCAACCCATCTATCGAACATTGAATATCTTGGTTGATGAATTAAACAAGGTGTGCCCAATTCTTTCAATATCTTAATAGCCTCTCTAGCTTCAATAGGACTATAATTAGACAATCCTACATATAGTGCTTTCCCTTGTCTTACTATTAAGTCTAAGGCTGCCATAGTCTCTTCTATCGGTGTCTCTGGGTCTGGTCTATGATGATAAAAAATATCAACATAATCTAAAGTCAAGCGTTTAAGACTTTGGTCTAAACTTGAAACTAAATATTTTTTTGAACCCCAATCTCCATAAGGCCCAGGCCACATATTATACCCTGCTTTAGAAGAAATAATCATTTCATCTCTATGTGCCCCAAAATCAGCTTTAAGTATTCGTCCAAAATTCTCTTCTGCAGACCCTGGAGGTGGTCCGTAATTATTTGCAAGATCGAAATGTGTGATCCCAAGGTCAAAAGCTCTTCTTATCATTTTACGACTATTATCATATAGTGTTTCATCACCGAAATTATGCCAAAGTCCTAAGGAAATCGCTGGTAACTTTAATCCACTCTTCCCACATCTATTATATTGCATAGAATTATATCGATTTTCTTTTGCTATATACGACATTTTATCCCTCCTATAATTTTATCTATTAATTTACACTACCATATTTTACTTTCGTATTCAAATAATCTTTACTCTTTATTCAATCAATTATTTTCAAAAAACAAGCTAAAGAAATTTTAATTTTCTTCAGCTTGTTTTTGATTCTTTTATTATTTTTAAAACAAATTATAATTAATATAAATGTAAAAATATACTTTAAAAACGACTTTTATCGTATTTGTATCTATTCATTATAATTCATATATATAGTTTTTTTCTGTAGATAGCCTTGTAATCCATGTTTTCCATCTTCTCCACCAATACCACTTTGTTTAAATCCATTATGGAAAGCATTAACTAATTCACCATTTCTCCTATTTACATATACTTCACCAAATTCTAATTCATCCGAAGCTCTCATTATCTTTCTTACATCATTTGTAAATAGATATGCTGAGAGGCCATATTTTGAATCATTGGCGTATTTTAATGCTTCATCAAAATCTTTCACCTTCATAGCAGCTACAATAGGACCAAACGTTTCTTCCTGAACTATTTCCATATCATTCGTTACATTTGTTATAACCGTTGGTTGAAACCAATATCCCTTACTATATATACCTTCAGTAAGTTTGTTGCCGCCTAATTCAATTTTCGCGCCTTCTTTTTTAGCTCCTTCAACAAGCATTACCAGTTTTTCTACTTCTCTTCCATTAACTTTTGGACCTATGTCAGTATTCTCATTCATAGGGTCGCCAACTTTTAGTTCTTTAACCTTTGCAATAAATCTATCCATGAATTCATCATATATTTTTTCGTGAATATACATCCTTTCATTACATGTACAAACTTGTCCTCCATTTTCAAATGCTGAAAGAACTGCAATATGTACAACCTTATCTATATCAACATCATCCATAACAATAAATGGAGCCTTACCACCTAATTCTAAACTTAAAACCGCTAGATTTTCTGAAGCAGATTTATATAATATTTTGCCTATTTCTGTACTCCCTGTTAATGAAACCATTTTAGTTCTTTGATTTCTTACAAGCTCATCACCTACTACTCCACCTAATCCTGTAATAATATTTACAACCCCGCTAGGAAACCCAACTTTTTCTATAAGTTTACCCAATTCTAGTATTGCAAGTGGTGTATCTAAAGGGGGCATAAGTACCATTGTATTTCCACAAACTAGTGAATTACCTAATTTTCTGGCAGCAAGAGCCAATGGGAAATTCCATGTTGCAAGTCCTACTGTTACACCATAAGGAACCCTTTGAATCCAAACCTGCTCTTTTTTCATTTCACTCGTCCTAATTTCTCCTTCGATTCTTCTTGCTGATTCTGCAGCATAATTAAAGAATAATACGGCAGCATCAACTTCTCCTAAAGCTTCTTTATATGTTTTGCCTTGTTCTTCTGTCAATAATAATGCAAAACGTACTTTTTCTTTTTTTAATTCGGATGCTAGTTTTTTTATAAATTCAGCTCTCATTTGTGCTGGTAAAGCTGCCCATTTTTTTTGTGCCTTTTCAGAAATTTCAAGAGCATTTGCTGCATCTTCTCTTGTCCCAAGAGGAATTTGCGCAATTATTTCTTCATTAAACGGATTTATAACATTTATATTTTCTCCATTTTGAGAATCTATCCAATTATTATCGATAAACATCTTATAATTTTTAATCATATAGTAACACCCTTTCATAAATTCTTTCAATCATAGATTATACTGAATACGTTTAAATTATTAATAATACAATTATATTTTATCTTACATATTGTATATTGTCAACAATATACTGTATTCAATATAACTATTCCCTTGACATTTTTTACACATATGATATTATTATTATTAAGAAAATATAATTAAAGGGAAGATTATAATTATGCCTAACAAACAAATATTCTATACGATTTCAGACCAAATCGTTGACAAAATAAGAAAAGAAATAATTTTTGGAAAATTACAAGAAGGTGCTCCTCTAAGAGAACAAGATCTTTCTGACAAATATAGTGTTAGCAGAGGGCCTATAAGAGATGCACTAAAAATTCTTTCAAAAGAAGGTCTTCTAACTTTAACGCCTAACGTAGGAGTTAAAGTAGCTCCTAGACCAGCACCTGAATCACACGCATTCATAATTAAAATCAGAAAAGAAATAGAAACTTTTGTTATAGAAAAAGAATTTGATAATTTTACTGAAGATGATTTTAACGAAATGAATAGAATATTAAAAAGATTCCAAGTTGCTTGCGAAGCAAATAATTTATATTCAGTATTTGATTTAGACATTCAATTTCATAGCCTTATAGTAAGTAAATATGCTGATAATCATATACTTCAGCTTTGGTTATCTGCATTAAATAGAACTATGTTTACTTATGGCAGACTTAAAAACCTTATGGATAGTTATTACGAACATGAAAGTATATTAAATGCTTTTAAAGAAGGAAATAAAAAACTAGTCATTGATTTATTAAACCAAAACATTCAATAACACTTTTAAAAATATCTACATATATTTAAAGCACTATGTCAAAGGCATAGTGCTTTATTGTAGTGCATAGAACTGCTTTTAATAAATTATTTTATTATTGGTGATGGTTGAGAAGTATAAACTGTAGAGTTCTGCGGTACAGAATGTGTTAGCCACACATTACCCCCAATAGTAGAGTTATTACCAATAACTGTGTCCCCACCTAAAATTGTGGCTCCTGCATAAATAACTACATTATCTCCAATATCCGGATGTCTTTTTATTCCTTTTATCGGATTACCATCTTTATCCAAAGGAAAACTTTTAGCTCCTAAAGTAACCCCTTGATATATTTTTACATTTTTGCCTATCGTACACGTCTCTCCAATTACAACCCCTGTTCCATGATCAATAAAAAAGCTTTCTTCTATTTTTGCACCAGGATGAATATCTATGCCAGTATTTTGATGCGCAATTTCTGACATAAGCCTAGGTATCAATGGTATTTCAAGTTGGTATAAAAGATGAGCTAATCTGTGTATACTTATAGCTTCAACAGAGGGATAACTTAATAGAATTTCTTCTTTTGAAATAGCTGCCGGGTCTCCATTATATGCTGCTTCAATATCCGTATGAAGTATCTCCCTAATATCAGGCAAACTATCTAATACCTTAATGACAGTATCATTTGCCTTATCTCTACATTTAGTACATCCCTCTATATGATTTTCTTTATCCTTGCAAAAATTCATTAGTGCCGTTTCTAATAGTTCATTTAAATCTAGTGCCGCTATTCTCATATGGTTTCCTATAATAGTATTAACATGAGATTCATTAATAGGATACTTTTCATACACACCTGGGAAAAGAGCAGAACGCAAATTATAAATAATACGTTTAGTTGTTTCTTTTCCAGCTAGACCAATTGTTTTTTCTTTAAAAAAATATTTTTCATTAAGTTCCTCTAGATTTGTTGCTAATATAGGTAATTCATTATTTAACCATTTATTAAGTTTAATAGTAACCCACCTCCTAATTATATAAATAATGATATAACATCATTGTAATGATTAATTTTCTATCTTTCAACATAAAGATTATAAAATACTTTTATTATTCTACTATTTCTTGTATTCAATATTTATTTAGTATATATGTAACTCTAGCTCAAAGCCTATTGTTTAAACATCTCTCTTCTAATTTTAATAATTATCTCCAAAAAAAAATAAAAGCCTGAAGAATTCTTCAGGTTTTTATCAATATAACAAAACTAGATAGTTGTTATTTTTTCTGCTTGAGGTCCTTTAGGTCCTTCAACGATATCAAAAGACACTTTTTCGCCTTCTTCTAAAGTTTTAAATCCTTCTTTGTTAATTTGAGAAAAATGAGCGAATACGTCATTTCCTTCCTCTGTAGTGATAAATCCAAATCCTTTTTCTGCGTTAAACCATTTAACTGTTCCTGTCATAGTTTCTTACCTCCGAAATTTTTATTCCTTTAATTCTTTGATAAAATAAATCACTAATAAAAATATCGAAATCTATGTATCTAAGTTATTCTTAACAATATATACAATTCGAAATTTAAACTGCTAATAAATTATTTACTTCTGAATCAAGGTTCTACCTTAGTATACACTATATTTAAAATATCGCAAGGGTTTTTTTTGTTTTATTTCATCATTTTATTTTTTTCATCCAATAACTATTGTAAAACATTCCTTTTTAAGATTGTAAAAAAAACTCTGCAACCAGCTATCTATATAGCTTTATGTCACTACATATATACTTCCATGCTACTATTTCTAATAAAATCTTCATTAAAATATTTTATTTTCATTTCTCATTTCTTTTATCTCATTGGGACATTTGTTTTATATCATTGGGAAAAAACTTTCACATACACCAAAAATATGATATACTTAGCTGATTTATTTATATATAACAATATTTTGATATCCAATAATAGTGTTAAATTACTATTATAATTAATTAGTTTATTTGTTATTATAAAAATTTACGATAATGGAAGGTAAATAAAATTATGAATTTTAAAAATCTTGGTCTTAGTGATGCCATTTTAGAAGCTCTTAAGACTCAAAGAATATCAAATCCTACACCAATTCAGGAAAAAAGTATCTCACTTATAAAAGATGGCAATGACGTTATAGCTGAAGCCCAAACCGGAACAGGTAAAACACTGGCCTTCTTATTGCCTATGTTTGAAAATATGTCTCCTGATATAGCTACCATTCAAGGTTTGATAGTAACACCCACAAGAGAGCTTGCAATCCAAATAACAGAAGAAGCTATTAAGCTTAAAGAAGCTAAAGATATAAATATATTAGCTGCTTATGGTGGCAAAGATATAGGCTCACAGTTAAAAAAACTTAAAGGCAATATTCATCTAATAATTGCGACTCCTGGTAGACTATTAGACCACCTTGAAAGAAAAACTATAAATCTTGATAACTTAAAAACTTTAGTATTAGATGAAGCAGACCAAATGCTACTTATGGGTTTTAAAAACGAAATGAGATTAATTATAGACCATACGCCAAGGAAACGCCAAACTCTATGTTTTTCCGCTACAATGAATTCAGACGTGAAAAAATTAGCCTATAAGAATATGACCGACCCCAAAGTTGTAATAATTGAAAAAGAAGAAGTTACCCTTAAAAATATAAAACAATTTGTAATCGAAACAACAGATAGAAGAAAACAAGATGACCTCTGTACTCTATTAGATGCTGAAAACCCTTTTATGGCTATTATATTTTGTAGAACTAAAAGAAGAGCTGATAAACTCGAAGAAGACCTTTTTCAAAAAGGTTATAATTGCAAAAAACTCCATGGAGATATAAGTCAACCTAAACGTGAAAGAATTATGAAAGATTTTAGAAACTTAAAAACTCAGTACCTTATAGCTACAGAAGTGGCTGCTAGAGGACTTGATATAACCGGTGTTACTCATATATTTAATTACGATATGCCTGAAACTGCTGAGAGTTACATTCACCGTATAGGAAGAACAGGTAGAGCAGGTGAAGAAGGATATACTTTCTTATTTTCAGCACCAAAAGATAAGTATATTTTAGATGAAATAGAAAAGAAAATTAAATTAAAAATACCAAGAAAAATAATTTCTTCTGACACTAATAATAACTAATCAAAAAAAGAGTTGCTAAAGTATAAAAATATACTCAAGCAACTCTTTTTGCATTACTTTATTCTTTTATCTTAATATTTAAAGTATTTACGTTCAATCTCTTATTACAAAGCTTACTATATTTTCTACCCTTTGATTTAACTAAATATTTACCAAATGGAATTGCCCATATTTGTTTGAATGAGTAGTCTTATAAACTTCTATTAGTTTAACATAATTCCATTATAAGAATAAAAACCACATACTGCGCTGTACACTCTTCCTATAATTTCATCCTCATTGTCCAAAAAAATCACTTTAGCACCACTAATAAGTTTACCATTTATATCTATTACATATCCATAAATCACTAGATTATTAAAGTTGCATTTGGATCTACTACTAGTTTTGAATTTATTACGAGTGTTTGACCTTCAACAATTGAAATTTTTTTCTTCACTTACCAAATATCCATTTTTTACAGAATGAAAATGGTATTCTGAACATGGTTCAATCTCTTGTAAAGTATATAATCCATCTTTCTGAGTCAAAGTATGATATAGCGGATTATGATTACTATCCAAAATCTTTATACGTGCAACCTCTATTGGATTATAATTTTCATCTGTTTATGATAAAATATTTTTCAAAAATTGATTTAAACTTTTTATTTATCCAAGTAACTTATTTAATCTAATCATCATATTATAAAATAGAATAAGTAGTTATTTTTTAGTTATTCAAAGAAATATAGGAGGATATAATATGGATATTTCATATATCCCAGCGACTAACACAGATATTCCAATAGAAATTATTTCTATTGATAATAAAAACAATAAAACTATTACTGTTAATTTGAACCAATCTTTTAACGGAAATGAAAATTTTGAAGTTTTTGAGACAGCTAATCCATTAACAGAGGTTGACATTACAGTATGTAACGATTCTGTTAATCCTGATGAAAACAAAAAAATTATTGTAGCTGAATCTAGATTTGAAACAGATGTTATCTATACACTTAAAATAACTAAGGATACTGAGGTTATAGCCACACCTTTTGTTGTAGATAAATACTTGATAAAACCAACAAATTCAGAGGTAACAGTTTTTGGTAATAGAATATTGAACGTCTCTTTTGAGACCCCAATTGAACATCTCGATGCAATAGATACCACTAACAATACTCTTATGAATTTTTACACCTTATTATATGATTTAGATTCAAATGTATCATTGAATACAACTCCTGAGTGGATAGGTCTTTTAACCGCTAGCCTTGATGACCCAAATGCAACAGTACCACCTAATCAAGCTACAATAAGAAGCTCTTGTGATCACAAATCTCTAGAAATTCAAATGAACTATAGAGGTCTCCCTACAGGTGATTCAGGTTTTATAATTAATTATAGTAAAACTCAAGGTGCTAACTCTCATTATTATCTACATGATTTTTCAGATGATATGGTAGTAGTTCCTTCTATGAGAAAAGAATTTTCAGTAGTCAATGATGATGTTACAGCTAAAGCTATAAGTGTAAAAGCTGTTGATCGAACCAATTTAGTTGTTAAATATGACAAAGCCGTTTTAAAAAAATACGACGAAAAAAGCGTTATTTACGTAAATGGTTCTCTTGTAACAGTAACTGAAGTAATAAGAGTAGGTAATCAATTTGATGAATTACAATATATATTAGAAACTCCACTTCCTATAGGTAAAATTGATATTACTGTAGGAAGAATTACAGATGAAAATGGCTATTTAACTGAAGAAGTTTTATTCCCAGATATTCCAATAGTAGCTGTTCCTCCACGTATAATTGACGTAGATCAATATGGAAATAGCCAAAGAAAAATCATTGTAATATTCTCTAAAGATATGAAAAATACAGATGAACTAGGTGGGGTTAAAAATCTCGACTACTATAGTATTTCTAAATTAGATGGTACTTTTGTAGCTCCAATATCTATAATATACAATATAGCTACTAAAACTGCTTTATTAGAATTAGATGAGAACCTACTAGAAGGAACTCACACATTATATGCTGATGAAATTCAAGATATGTATGGTCTTTCTATAGAACCTCAAAGTATTGATTTTGGAATTATCAACACAACAACACCTGATGTTGTAGGCGTTACCTATAGAGATTTTTCATCTACAGATGATAACGATTCAGACAAAACAATTGTAGTTATTAAGTACGACCAATCAATGGCTTATACAGGGGAACATTCTATTGCAAATATTGAAAACTATTTAATCAAAGAAAATTTATTACCTATTAGCACAACAACATTTATAATGAATGAATCAAAATGGATTAGCCTAATATTACCTGGAAATACTTCATTCTTGCCACTTAGTAGCGATCCTGCTGATTATTCTATATTAAATATCGGTTATCCTAAAATAAAAGAAATTAATTATGTAGAAAACTACGTTAGTAATATTTATCCATTGTGCAAAACTCAAGAAATTGTTGGCCCAATAGACCCAATAGATATATCCAATGGTGTTTTATCTGTTTTAACACCTGAAATATTAGAATATAAATATAGTGGTGATAATGAGTTCTACACTATAGATATAAATGATTTTACAATAACTGAAGAAACTACTGAAGGATCAATAGAACTTGTTCCTACATCACATCAATTAGTTACTACAAAAATTATTCATTTTATTTTTGTAGAGAATACTTTTGATGGTGGAAGCGTTGATATTACCCTTAAGACAAAAGACCAAGAAATGCTTTCAACAGATTTGTATGGACTAGCAATCTTATCAAACAAAGAAACATCTCCTGCTATTAATGAATTGCGTGCAAGTATAGAGGCTGTCAGCTTAGTTACAGAGACTGATACTTCTGCTGTATTAAGAATGGCATTCAACAAAGAAATAGGACATTTTATTGACAGAGATTTTGTTGGAACTCTTAATGATTCAGAAGTATTGCCTCTTTCATCATCACAAATTTTATCAGATAAAAAAGTAGTAGAAATTACTGTTTCTCTTTCTAGACCACTTGAAATGATAGACACATTATGCATTGACTTAGCCGTTACATCAAACTATATTAGAACTCAAGATATAAGTGGAAATAAAATTGCCGCATTTACTAAAAAAGAAGTTACTAGATTTACAGCAGATAGCATAGCATGGTATGCAAATACAAGTCAGACTGGTTCTATAGCAGGTAGTATTTTAGAAATAGAAGTTAATTATCCTATCGAAATGACTCATCCTGGTGCTGACATACAAGCAGGTGGAGTAACATTTAGAAAAGAAGCTAATTTATCAACACCTGATACTATCACTTTAGGATATGACCAAACAATGGGTACTATAGAACTCTATAAAGTAAATAACGAAGTTCTTATAGCAAACACTGTAAATACTAGTCCTGTTACAGTTGAATTGATAGATAACAAGAAAGTAAGATTAACCTTTGCAGCTACAGAAGCCGCAGAAGTTCACCTTGAAAATCGCAATGTAAACAGCATAGATTACATTCCATATATCGATACAAATAATAATACTCTTGTAGATAAAGAAGGCATAAGATTCTTGTATGCTAATTACAAACCAACTGGTTCTGTTACCAACGTGTGAAACGTTACCTTATAAACAATTTTTTTGTGAAAAAGGTGGGATAATTAATCCCTAATTCCTACAGCAATTAGGGATTTATCATTATCCTACATACTCTTAATACTAACTAATTACGAGTGTGAAGCTAGTTGAAGTCGTAATCCATTGTGATGCGGGAGTCCTTAAAAAATTTCTACGGCTAGGATACGAATCCATGTCTGAAGTAGATTAATGTATTTTAAATTATTGTTGGATTAATTTATAAACTTTTATATTAAATAATAAAAGTGAATAGATACAATTTTGGCTATTAAATCTATTCTCCATTAATTTGTATAGTGGGAGCCTAAGGAAATTAAAATAAGGGATAGATAAAGTGAAACGAATGTTCAATTTGCAATTTTTGAAAACTGATGGAAATCTTATAATTGATATTGGAGAAGGTGATGTAAACATATCTGGAGGAGATTATAATAATCTAATAATTATCGAAAGTGGAATTTCAAATGTCAGTAACGATGAATTAGAAATAACAGATTTAGCTATAACAAAATATCCAAATCAAATAGAATTGATAGATAAAAATAATATAACAAGCGACGGTGAAAAGGCTACTATAAAAGAAAACCTTAATATTCAAAGTACCTCTGAATATTCTATTGAATCTTTAGAGATGAAAAATATTACTCATAACAAAAAAAATATTATAGACCAATTAATTAATAATCTTAAAAATACTTTTAAATAGACATTTATGATTTCATAAATATGCCAACATAACTTTCTAGAAAGAATATGTTGGCATATTCTAAAATCGATTAATCTCAAGCCTAATTAAATAATTACCATTAGGCACATGCTCATTATTAATATCAATTAGTTCTATTTATATGTCCAAAACCAATATCAATAATCAGAGTTTTTTCCTCTAAAAAGTTAATTTACTTTAAATCATAGGCTGTATCCATTATGCATCTCCTTATATCTTAGCTTTTCTCTTTAATTATTCAGTATTATTTACATGTGCTAGTTTTATACATTTATTATATTATATGCATTTGTATTATAATTCGGTGTCATTTTTTTAAAACATTGCATATTTGTTTAAGTACTATTCCCAAAGCTACAAGTAATTTCATATCTTATTTATAAGGAGTTATTGTTTACCTTGTAGTCATATTTTTTCATCACTGGAGGTAATCTATGTATAACAGTAATACTTTATATCACTACACTAACCTAAATGGACTAACTGGAATTATGGACAATTCTTCCTTATGGTCAACAAGAAGTATTTTTTCAAATGATATTCAAGATTCAAAATATATTAAAAGCATATTGATTAAAGTTCTAAAATCATACACTAGAAAAGAGTATAAACCTTTTATAAAAACAATTTATCATGCCTTTGCATATGCTGAAGAAGAATGCTTGACTGCTCTAAAATGCACTAATGAAATTTTCGAAAAATATTTTATTATTAGTTTTTCCAACAAAAGAGATTCAAGATTTTTCTGGGATGCTTATACTCAAAATACTGGATTTAACCTTAAGTTTAATAAAACTGAATTAGTAAACTTTTTTAATTCATACGAACCAAATGTCTATTTTAAAAAGTTCATTAATAAAAGCGTAATATATAATGAAGAAGAAGAGATAATCATTTTAAAGAAAATAATTGAACAAGCCCTTAAATATTACAACTTTTATGGTAATAAAAAGAATAATTATTTTTTAACGCGCAATGTAATAAAAAAACTTCAGTACGAAGCTCCTTTTTTCAAACATCCATTTTGGAAAGAAGAAAAAGAATACAGATTTGCATTTTTCAGAAAATACAATGATATATCTTTAAACTCTATAAAATTCAATACCAAACCTAAGTACGAAGGAATTAACAGTAATCAAGCTTATATTGATTTACCCATAGATCTCAATCTAATACAAAGAATAATTATAGGTCCTTGTAACTATACTAATATCGATAATTTAGTATATAAATATGAATTCTTAGAAAAGTATAAATTCCAAAAATCAAAAGGTTATGGTGTTGTAAGAAAGTTTATTGTATAAATAAGCTTTCTTTCTTATATTAATAATTTTTACTAATACAAAATGCAAATTACTATTTAAGTATCCTGGCATTCGAATTATTTCTTTCATTTTAATGAATATTCCCTATATTTAAAAAATTATTTTGAATTTTTCTTCTCCACCTTGTATAATAATACTACGCAGTATTTAAAACACGTCAAAATACTTTTGTTTTTTTCTATAAGTTTCTATACTTTATATAATTTCTATGCTTTTGTAAGATTTTCATTGAGGCCTGATATTCTTATACGAATATTCCCACTTTATAGCAAGAATAGTAAACATCATAAATAATACATGACAAAACTTAATTCAAAGGAGCGAATACTATGATAAAAAAAATAGCAATTATTGGTGGCGGAAATGGAGCTTTTGCAGTTGCTGCAGACCTATCTCTTGCAGGTTATGAAATAACTTTGTATGAAGATGAAAGATTCAAATCTAATATTCATGAACTTATGGTGACAAAAAAACTAACATTAACCGGTGTAGGAAAGACAGGAGTAGCTAATATACATAAAGTAACTACGGACCTAGAAGATGCCCTCAGCGATGTAGACTTAATTATGCCTGTAGTACCTGCTTATGCATTAGAATCCTTTGCTAATAAAATTGCCCCCTACTTAAAGAAAGGAGCTAGAATTATCTTAACTCCCGGCAGTACTGGTGGTTCACTTATAATTTCTAAAATACTTTATGAAAAAGGAAAACTAGACGGGATTAAAATCGCTGAAATGCATTCATTACCTTATGCCTGCAGAAAAACTAGTCCAACTAGTGTTAATATACTTCTAGAAGTTAGCAAATTATATTTTGCAGCTTTCCCATCAAAGTATAATGAAGAAATGCATAAAATTGCAAAAGAACTGTATCCCTCTATAGAATTAGTTAGTAATGTACTTGAAAGTTCATTAAATAATGGTAACCCAATCTCACATCCAGCGCCAGTAGTATTAAATGCAGGAAAGATTGAGCACTCCAAAGGAGAACATTATCATTATAGAGAAGGTATTACCCCTTCTGTTGCCCGTGTTAATGAAAAAATTGATATTGAAAGACAAAAAATATGTGAGAAATTCGGATATAAAACTGTTGAAGCAAAAGAAAGACTCTTCTTGATGGGCTATGTTCCTAAAAGAGATACCTTGTACGAATCTTATAGAGATAGTAATGCCTTTAGTCCGTTAAAAGGTCCTAAAGATTTGAATGATAGATATTTAACGGAAGATACTCCATGCTCAATGGTTGCATTAGCAAATATAGCAACCTTAGTAAATGTCAAAACTCCAGTTATGAATTCTGTTATTACATTAGCATCCACATTGAAAGATGAAGACTACTGGGAAAAAGGCACTACTCTTGACACTTTAGGATTAAAAGATATGAGTGTTGAAGAAATAAAAGACTTTTTACGAAACGGATATAACCTGCACAATTAATGCTATTTTTTTTAAAAACACCCTATAAGTAAGACTATAAAAAGTCTAATTTATAGGGTATCTTTTTATTATATCTTTTTTAATTATCACCTTTATCTAATGTGTCTCTTTGCAATGCACCATTTGGTGAAGGAATATTATTAATATCAACTTTATTAATCTCACAATAATATTCTAAAAATTCGCTTGCAAGTACTTCATCTGAAGTGCCTCTTTTAATTTCACAAAGCTTTTTAAGAATTTGAGCTGACTGAATATTTGTTAAATACCTATGTAATCCACTCCCAAGTACAATTCTTTCAGGTTTATTTGGATTAAAATAATAATCCCAAAATTTTAATTTCTGAGCCTCTTCAAGTGATAATTGTATTCTATATTTAGCATCAGCTTCTACATATCCTTCATTCCTAATATCCCCTTCATAATTCTCACCAACTAGAAATAGGGCAAATATAAATCTATCTTTATCCTTGGCTTTAGGTAATCTTGTTGTAAGCATAGCTAAACTGTTTATTCTAACATTTTTCAGCTTCATTGGTTTCCCCTTATTGACACCACTTTGAGTAACCCCTGCATAAGCACGCCAATTTTTTAACATTTGGCTTTCGTAGCACACAAAACCATTTTCCTCACAAAAATCTAAAAGCTCTTTTTTAGTTATGTCCCCTTTTCTATACTGATAACATAATGACTCAGGGTCTTTGCACCAAATATGTTTTGCTTTACTTACATTATATTCAATAATTTCTTCACTACAAACACCACTATAACCAATATTTTTTTCACTTCTACCACCATCACAGTAGTTACACTTAAAAGCTATATTACTTTTATTCTCTTCTTTTTTAGAACTTTTCTTGCTTTTTTTAGCATTACTTTCTTGCTTCAGTTTTTCTTGTTCTTCTTGTTCTTCCTTAATTCTTCTCTTTTCTGCTTCTTCTTCAGCTATAATATTCTTATCTTTCTGAATTTCACTAAGAATCGATTTGTTTTCTATTTTTAGGAATCTACCAAAAACAGATGGATAAAGAAATTCCTTCTCCTCATTGCTATCATCAAATAATACTTTAACACGATTATTTGCAAATGCTATTATTATGCCTGTTCCAAAAACTTTATGTTTTACTCTTTCTCCACAAAGTTCCATATTAACACCTCCTGTAAATATTTCATAATTCATCATATTTATATAAGTATACAAATCTAATACTTACACAAAAATATCCTCTACTAATAATATACCACATATTCAACGTTTTTTTTGTTATAATATGTAAATAAACTATACTTCTTTTTTTTCAACTTGTATTGACATATAATTTCAGGAGTGATATTGTATATATATGATATATACAATATGCAGTTTCAAGAGAGGTGAATAGATGAATATTACAATTGATTATAGTAGTAATTTACCCATGTATGAACAGATAAAAGTAATTTTAAAAGAAAATATTCTATCAGGTAAATTGAAATATAACGATCCTCTTCCTTCTGTTCGTAATCTAGCAAAAGAATTGAATGTTAGCAATATTACTACAAAGAGAGCTTACTCTGAACTAGAGAAAGAAAATCTAATTTATTCTGTTTCCGGAAGAGGAACTTTCGTGAATAATCCAGATATTAAAAGATTAAAAGAAGAAAAAAGAATAACTTCAATAGAAAACTACAAAAGAGAAACTTTAGAATTAAAAAAATTAGGTATAAAAAAAGAAGAGATTATTAATATTATTAAAAAAGTTTATGAGGAGGAAAAATAAATGGATAATATATTAGAAATTATTAATTTAACTAAAGAATATGACAATTTCAAATTAGATAAGGTAAATATATCCCTAGAAAAAGGATCAATAATGGGTTTCATTGGCCAAAACGGTGCAGGAAAAACAACAACTATAAAATTGATTCTAAACGCTATAGGTAAAAATTCTGGTCAAATAAAAGTCTTTAACAAAGATAACATAGACGATGAAGAATATGTTAAAAGCTTAATTGGGTATGTCCCTGATGAGGATTATTTCATATTAAATTCTACTCTTAGTAAACACGCAAAAGCCCTTAAAATTTTCTACGAAAACTGGGACGATAAAATTTTTATAAGCTATGCTAAAAAATGGAATCTTCCTTTACATAAAAAAATAAGTGGATTTTCAAAAGGGATGAAAACTAAAGCAATGATTGCTCTAGCCTTTGCTCATAATCCTAAACTCCTTATTCTAGATGAACCAACTGCTGGTCTTGATCCTGTTGCACGAATAGAAGTATTAGAACTTTTAAGAGACTTTGTTGAGGATGGAGAAAAATCAGTATTTTTCTCTACTCACATAACATCAGATTTAGATAAAGTGGCTGATTATATAACTTTAATCAGCAGAGGGAAAATAGTAGACAGCCTCTCCATAGATACCCTAGAAGAAAAATATGTCCTTTTGAATGGTTCTTTAGAAGAACTTAAAAACTTAGAAAATGAATTTATTGGTATTAAAAAAGGTGAATTTTCCTTTGAAGGTTTAATTCTAAGAGAAAAAGCTGATAAATACTTTAATACTCTTAAAGGGACTAAACCTAATATTGAAAAATTCCTAACCTTTAACATATGGGGTGAAAAATAATGAAAAAAGTACGTAAAATATTTAAGGCTTATTTAACTATAAATCCTAGTGGTTTCAATGATGCTTTCCTAATAATAAATTTTCTTTATATAGTAGTCACTATTGGTAATTTACATATTTTATCTCTAGAAATAAATGATTATATAAATAATAATAATGTTTTGTTTGATAACTCCATATTTATACTTATTATATTTATTGTAATTCCTATATTTACTAGTCGCTCTTTGTACAATGATAATTCAAACAAAAACAAATGTTATAGGAATAATCTTTCTAGTTTTTTTACCCCAATTCCAATAAAACAAAAATATATTATTAGTTGCAATTTTATTCTTTTAGTATTATCCTCTGCAGCAGGACTAATCATAACTTTATTCTTTTTGATAGTAAATATTTTTATAGTGCAAACAAACATGATTTCTGCATATACTGGCTTTTTTGTTTTACTATTCATTTTTACATTTTTATTATTTTCTTTTCTAACTGGTATAGACTCTGTTAATTTGAAGAAAAACAAATTGATTAGGCTATTACCTAAAATTTTACCAATATTTCTAATGTGCCTAGGTATTTATAATTTAATTACTCCTTATGCAGAACCTAATACTATAGTAACTTCTGAAAATATGTACACCGCTCTAGGTCCTGCATTAGCACCATTGTTTAAGTCTTGCAGATTTTTCGGTGGTTTGCAAGGTTTACTTTTACTAATAATATCAATTTTTATTGGCTACTATTTATGCTGCAAACTTCCACTTAAAATTTTAGAGAAAGAAGGATAGCTGAATGAAAAAATTACTCGAAAATTATATAAAACTTTTAAAATTTAATGGCTTTTATAAAACATTCTCTTTGATTATTTTCATAATATTTCCTGCTATTTTTAGCTTCTTTAAGTCTGATGTTAGTACTATGTTAGAAGTACTAATTATCAGTACTAACTGTACGTTTTTTTTAATGATTTTTGATGGAATAAGCGCAGAAAAATATGTTCAATTATCAATGGTTCCTTTTAAAACTAGAGATATTATCAAACTTATATACTTACATACTTATATCATCTTATGTACAAGTATTATCTTTGTTATTGTTATTAATTTTATAAATCCTTTAGGGATTTTGTTAGAATACTTAACTTATATTACAGCTTTATTATTGTCAGCAAATATAGTTTTTCCTTATTTTGCATCTACAGAATTAAAACTTAGCTCTAGTTACTCAGATAAAAAAACTTCTTTAGTTCTAGGTAGCGTCCTTATCACATTGTCTATACTCATCACTTGGTTTATAATAAGAACTATAATTTTTAATACAAATCCTTCTATTTATTTTTACTTTATGCTTTCACTTATATTGCTAAATACTCTAACTGCTATTTTAACACTAAAAAAATCTTACAAAACTACCTTTAAAAGAGTACTGGGGTATAATTCATAGTTCAGAGCTTTTATTATAAAACTTTTTTATACTTGTACTCAAAGTTACACGCAAAGACTAGTTTTACCCATATACAAATAAATGTATGAGCTAAAACACTATGATGAATCTAATAAGACAAACCTCAAATATGCTATAATTATACTATAATGATGAAGATCCAATATTCCTTGGATAATCTTTATTTCAAGGATTTCCGAGGATGAGGAAATCCTCCTTCATTGCAAACTGCACATTGAAAATTGCACATTTTTATTAATATTTTAGAAAAGGAGCAACTTATGAAAAAAAATCTATTCGTCATAATTACATCTATATTAGCTTGCATTATTTTATACTTTGTTGAACAAAGCATTGGTGTTAGCTATTTACTTAAAACTACTCTTAAAATTTTACTTTTTGTTTCTATTCCTTTTATTTACTATAAATTTGTAAAAAAAGAAAGCTTCAAAAACGCATTGAAACTTAATAAATTCAAGAAAAAAGATTTAACTTTAGGTTTAACACTTGGCATTATATCTTTTATAATTATTTTAATTACTTATTTTATATTAAAAGACTATATAGATCTAAATAACATAATGGATGAACTTCAAAACAAACTAAAAATTACACCTATAAGTTTTATTTTCGTAGGTCTTTATATAACCCTTGGAAACTCGTTTTTAGAAGAGTTTTTCTTTAGAGGGTTTATATTTCTAAACCTTTATGAACTTGGCTATAAAAAGCTAGGCTACATATTCTCTTCATTCTTATTCGGACTATACCATATTGTAATCTTTAAAAGTTGGTTCTCATTGCCTATCACTTTACTAGCTCTTTTTGGACTTATTAGCGTAGGTTTTGTTTTTAACTTTTTAGATACTAAATCGAAAAACCTATTGAATTCTTGGATTGTACATGCACTTGCCGATAGCGCCATAATACTAATCGGACTAAAAATGTTCTTTATTGGAATAAATTAAATATATTATATAAAAAACTATGGCATTAGCTATAGTTTTTTATATTTAATAGATTTTGTGTGAAATTCTCCACTTCTTAAGTGGCGAGTAGTTTACGATCTAAAAACGTCTATAAAACAACCTTTTCCAAAATCATATAACCCTCTAGTGGTTATCTTTAATTCTGGAATAACAGATAGAGCCATGAACCCTAAAGTTAAAAACACATCTGAATTTTTACCGCTATCTTTATTTATATAATTATTCATATTGTTAATCTTACTTATTAAGCAGCTTGGGTCTTCATATGTCATCAAACCTGCAATTGGCAAACTCAATTCTTCGATTACTTCCCCATTAGATACTAATACGATACCACCCTTAATATCTATTAATCTATTTACCGCCATTGCCATATCCTTATCACTTTTCCCCACTACTATTATGTTATGAGAATCATGGGCTATAGTTTGAGCTATTGTACAATTTCCGATATCAAGGCCCTCTATAAATCCTAAGGCTTTTTTACCCGTACCCTTATGTCTTTCTAAAACCCCTATTTTATATAAATTTTCTTCTTTTAAATCTTCTATATACTTCCCTTTGCTAGATACTTCTCTCAAAACCTTTTCTGTGACAATAGATTTTTCAAGCACTTTAATAGTATTTATCTTTTCGCCTTTTACTTCTATTTTAAATAAATCTTCTTCTACTTTATCAATATTCATAGAAGATTTAATGTTCATTTCTGACGAAGCAAATGACTCACCCTCTATAGTTCTATTGTCCTCTATTTCTTTTCCTTTTCTTATTATCTTATTAATATTTATATCCTCTAAACTATCAAATATTAAAAGATCTGCCATATATCCCGGTGCTATTGCTCCTTTATTACTAATACTGTAGCAATTAGCTGCATTGTAAGATGCTATAATAATTGCTTTTACTGGATCTAATCCTAACTTAATAGAAAGCCTTACATTGTAATCTACCGAGCCTTCATCTACTAAATCATTTATGTCCTTATCATCAGTACAAAATAGGAATCTGTGAAAATTACCATCTTTTACAGCTGGGAGAAGTTGTTCTAAATTTTTCGCAGCAGAGCCTTCTCTTAGCATTACATACATACCTCTTTTTATCTTTTCTAAAGCTTCCTCTGGTTTTGTACACTCATGATCTGTTTTTACTCCACTTAATATATATTTATTTAAATCTTTTATACTTATATCTGGACAGTGACCATCTATTGCATAATCTTTAAAAGCCTCTAATTTAGCCTTCATATCTTTATTTGAATTAATAACAGCCTGAACATCCATTACCTCTCCAAGACCTAAAACAGCATCATATTTTTTAAATTTCTCTAAATTCTCAGCTCTCAAAATAGCTCCATTATCTTCAGTAGGTACAGCTGGTACACAAGATGGCAACATAAAATATATATCAATATCGCTATTTTTAGAGTTTTCTATCATAAATTCTAGTCCAGTTTCTCCTAAAACATTAGCTATTTCATGAGGGTCCGCTATACAAGTTGTTACACCCTTACTTAATAGTATTTTAGAAAACACTTCTGGAATAACTTTAGAAGATTCTATATGAACATGTGATTCAATAAAAGCTGGGGATATATATAACTCTGAACAGTCTATCTCTCTTTGTCCTATATACTCACAAGCTTCACCAACACCAATTATTATATCTTTTACTATTGCTACGTCTCCTTTATATATACTCCCGTCAAATACATTTATAATATTTCCATTTTTTAAAAGCAAATCAACTTTTTCATTTCTTAAATAATTCTCCATATACCCCCCTGTTTTTAAACATTTACTAATTTTTATTTTTTTAATATCAATAATATCACAAAAAGGTATACAATAACAACAAAAAAAGTGGCAAAGCCACTTCTCTATGAAACATTATTTCCTTTAATATTCTAATACTAACCCTACGCCAACTTCTTCTACATTTGCAATCTTTGATAACTCGATTTTTGATTTCAAGTCCGTACAATGACAAGCATGAAGTCTCTTTATATTATTTTCTTTTATATATTCACAAGTACCTTTAATGGTTTCTTCTGCTGGATTAAGCAAGTGAAATCCACCTATAACATCAATAATTCTTTCATCATTACAGACCTTTTTCGAATATTGTATAATATTACAAATACCCGAATGAGAACAACCTGTTATAATCACCAATCCTTCTTTAGTTTTGTAAACCATAGCAGAATCATCTAAAACAAAATCATCTATTTCATGATCCTTATATTGAACCTTCCCTATTGGTTCTCTGTTTTCAAAATCATTTTTCCTCTCTATTTCTCCAAGAAAAACTAATTTATCAGTTATCCATAGTGGCTCTTTACTTAAATTCATACTAAAATGCTTACTCAATTTTTCTTCTGTAATCATAGACCCTATTTCTACTTCATCATCCATTCGTTTTTCTAAAAATGCTAATGGGTGAGCAATTAGGTTTGGCTTTTTACAATCTATTTTTTCTATAGCAGCTTCTGTATATAGTTTAATCAAATCCAATAATCCCAGTGTGTGATCAATGTGTCCATGTGAAATAACTACTGAATCTACAGTTTTTAAATCTATTTGCATCTTTTGTGCATTTCTAATAAATGCATCTGAATATCCTGCATCAAATAAAATATTAATATCCTTATCTTGTATAAAATAAGATACCCCCGGTTCTCCATAAAAATATCGATCTATAAATGTATTATTATCTAAAAGCACTGATAATTTCATTATCCCATCTCCCCTTTAAAACTAGTATATATGTTGAATATTTTACAATCAAGCATAATATTTGTACATAATTTTATTTAATTCTATAATTAATACTATGTGGATAATTAATACATTCTAATAATTAAAAGGAGAAAGAAATGAAAAAAATTATTTTATGTCCAAAAAAAACTGGCAATACTTATAATGTTTGTTCTTATATTTCAGAAAATACCGACTTCGAAATTATGGTGATTGACGAAAACAGTAAAATAGAGATAGAAAAATACGATATTATTTTACTATCATCAGGAATTTATGCTAATAAAGTGCATAAAAATATTGCAAAATGGATTAATAATATTGATACACCTGAAAAAGAGATTGGTAAAGTATTTTTGCTTTTAACTTGGTTCGGTAGAGGTAACTCAGATTCTGCTGCTTTTAATCAAGTAAAAACCTTATTGAAAATCAAAAAAATTATGCTGCAAGAAAACTATTCCAAGTGTTTTGGACAAGGTATGGGTTTTGTAAGAAAAAATCACCCTGACAAAACTGATAAAGAAAATATATTAAAATGGGTTAAAGAATTATAATAATTTACCTCTCACAAAATCTAAGAAACAACTAAAACAGGAAAACTGAATAACACTAAGCCTACATCTAGAGAATAATTATAACAATCCTATTTTCCAGATGTAGGCTTAATTTTTAATGAATTATTCTTATTTATATATTATATACCTCCACTTATTTCAACACCAAATTCCATATGTTATATACCTTCTAAAGCTGTGTAATTATACCAAAATAACTACCAATGCACTTTTTTACTAAAATTATAAATATATTTACGTTATACTATTGACTTCTTTATTGTGCAATGTTATAAATATATACGTGGTATTTAAACACGTGCATATACTATATGCTATATATTATATGCTATATATTATATGCTATATGATTATATATTAAATATAAAAACATTTAGGGGGTAATATTAATGTCTATTAGAGTTGCTATTAACGGATTTGGCAGAATAGGAAGAACCGTAATGAGAATCGCTGAGGAAAATTTAAATCATGATATCGAAATAGTAGCATTAAATGCTAGAGCAGATGACAAAACCTTAGCACACTTATTTAAATACGATTCATGCTTCGGAATATTTAATGGTGAAGTAGAAACTAAAGAAAACATCCTAATAATAAACAAAAAAGAAATAAGAATTTTCAGAGAAGATACTCCTGATAATTTACCATGGAAAGAACTTGGTATTGATATAGTTATAGAATCAACTGGAATATTCAAAACAAGAGAATCCTTAATGGGTCATATTAAAGCAGGAGCAAAAAAAGTAATACTCACAGCACCAGCTAAAGAAGAAGATATTACAATCGTTATGGGTGTTAATGAAAACGATTATAATCCTTATAAACATACTATAATTTCTAATGCTTCTTGCACTACAAATTGTCTTGCTCCTATAGTAAAGATCCTTGACGACAAATTTGGTATAGAAAAAGGGCTTATAACTACTATTCATTCCTATACAAATGATCAAAAAATATTAGACAAAACTCATAAAGATTTAAGAAGAGCTAGGGCAATAGGCACATCTATTATCCCAACTACAACAGGTGCTGCAAAAGCAGTTGCTAAAGTTCTTCCTAATTTAGAAGGTAAACTTAATGGATTAGCATTAAGAGTTCCTACACCAACTGTATCAATTACTGATTTGGTTTGTGACCTTAGGAAAAATGTTACTGCAGAAGAAATAAACAATGAATTTAAAAAGTATTCAGAAAAAGAAATGAAAGGTATCTTAGGGTACTCAGAAGAGCCACTTGTTTCAGTAGACTATAAAGGTGATTCTAGATCTTCTATTATAGATGGACTATCTACTATGGTCATAGATAATAACATGGTAAAAATAGAAGCTTGGTATGATAATGAATGGGGATATTCTGCTAGAGTAATAGACCTTCTCAACTTTACTGCCTCACATATGAGAAATAATAGACATGCTGCAGTATCATCAGCAGCAGTTTAGTAATAAGCAGCCAAATAAATTATTTATCCTAACCTTTTAAAATCAAAAACAACTAAAACAAGATTATCTCAAACTAACAATCATGTTTTAGTTGTTTTTTCTTTTCCTTATTGAGTATTAATTTTCAAACTAAATTTATGCCAATACATCATCTGCAATATGATATTTAGGGTCTTCAATTATATTTACTTCAACTATAGCATCTGCATCTTTTATTAACTGATAACATTCACTACTTAAATGTCTCAAATGCAGCTCTTTATTAAGCTTTTTATATTTTGAGGTTAATGTATTTATAGCTTCAATACCTGAATGGTCAAAAACTCTTGCATATTTAAAATCAATAATGACTATATCAGGGTCATTTTTAATATCAAAAGCTTCTACAAAATCACGAGATGAACCAAAGAATACAGCTCCTCTTATAAAATATTCTTTATTCCCCTTCTCATTTATGCAACAGTCAATATCAATTTTCTTACCTTTTTTCCAAGCAAATACAAGTGCTGAAACAATAACTCCAACGGCTACTGCAATAGCTAAATCTGTAAAAACCGTAACAATTGATACTAAAATAATAACGAAAGCATCTGTTTTAGGTATATTTTTCATGATTATAAAGCTTTCCCACTCAAACGTACCAATTACAACCATAAACATTACACCAGTAAGAGCTGCTAAAGGTATTCTTTCTATAATACCTGACCCAAACAATATGAATAATAATAAAAATAATGATGCTGATAATCCCGACAACCTTTTGCGACCGCCAGATTCAATATTGATCATGCTTTGACCAATCATTGCACATCCACCCATACCACCAAAAAACCCTGTAACTATATTAGCAAGTCCTTGTCCTATACATTCTTTATTCCCTCTTCCTCTTGTCTCAGTAATTTCATCCACAAGTGTTAACGTCATAAGAGATTCTATAAGTCCAATTGCTGCAAAAATCAAAGAGTAAGGCAATATTATTCTTAAAGTTTCTAAATTAAATGTAACATTAGGTATACTAAACTGAGGTAACCCACCTTTAACCTTGGCTATATCTCCTACAATTCTTGTATCTATCCCTAAGATATTCACTAACAATGTTACTGTTGCAATAGCCACTAAAGCTGCTGGTATCGTTTTAGTTAATTTAGGTAAGAAATAAATAATTGCCATAGTTAATGCAACTAAGCCAATCATTATCCATAGTTGTGACCCTACCATCCACTGCAATTCTCCATTTACTCCATCTGTCTTAAATTGACTTAATTGTGCTAGGAAGATAATAATTGCAAGTCCATTAACAAAACCTAACATTACAGGTTGAGGAATAAATCTAACAAATTTACCTAGTTTCAATAGTCCAACTATAATTTCAATAATTCCCATTACTATTATTGCTAAAAATAAGTATTCTACACCATGCGAAGACACAAGTTCTACCATAACAACTGCCAGTGCACCTGTTGCCCCTGAAATCATACCAGGTCTTCCACCAAAAATTGATGTTATAAATCCAATTATAAATGCGGCATATAAGCCAACTAAAGGTTTTACTCCAGCTACTATAGCAAAAGCTACTGCTTCCGGAACTAAAGCTAATGCAACTGTAAGTCCTGAAAGTACCTCATTCTTTACATTAGTTTCCTCACCCATCATTTGTTTAAATATCATACACTACCTCCAATTTTAATAATGTCGCAAGCACTAATGTTATCATAAAAATCTCATATAGTCTATGCTAATTAACTCAGTAGTTTATATGTTATTATTTTCTATTCTTAATATCAAGGTTATTATGAAAAATATTCCTATATAATTGACAAATCCTTACGTTACCTATAGAATTAATGATTGACTAAAGATAAAACTTACATATAAATTTATGTTAAAATAAATAATCTATATAATGAGGAGAATTAAAATTATGAACACTTTTAAGGAATTGAATATAAAAGAAAATTTAATTGACGGCCTGAAAAAAGAAAGTATAGTAACCCCCACACCAATTCAAGCAGCCACAATATCTCTTATACTAAAAAATAAAGATGTTATTGCTGAAGCTGTTACTGGTAGTGGAAAAACTCTCGCTTACTTACTCCCCTCTTTTGAAAAAATCGATACAGGTTCAAAAGATTTGTACACAATAATTCTTGCACCTACTCATGAGCTTGTAGTACAGATAAATAACGTTATTAAAGACCTTTCTACCCACTCAGGAATTTCTGTAAGGTCAACACCTATAATTGGAGAAGTAAATATTAAACGTCAAGTAGAAAGCTTAAAATCAAAACCTCACATTGTTGTCGGTACACCTGGTAGAGTACTTGAACTAATTAAAATGAAAAAAATCAAAGCCCATCAAGCAAAAACTATAGTCATTGATGAAGCAGATAAATTGTTATCTGATAATAATGTTGAATCCGTTAAATCTATAATAAAAACTACTCTAAGAGATCGACAGTTACTAGCTTTCTCAGCCTCAATTAGCGAACAAACTAAGGAAAGAGCTACAGATCTTATGAAAGATCCAGAATTAATAAAGCTAGCTTACGAAAAAGTCAACAATGACATTGAGCATTTCTACATTACCTCTACTGTACGCGATAAAATAAATATACTAAGAAGCTTAATTCATGCATCTAAACCTAAAAAAGCTATTGTTTTCATAAATAAAAATGAATTAATTCAAGAAATGGTAGCAAGACTTAATTATCATAAAATTGACGCAGTTGGAATCTTTGGTAATGCAACAAAAGCTTCACGAAAGAAATCATTAGACGCTTTTAAGAATGGTAAATCAAATATTCTTGTTTCTTCCGATTT
Source organism: Clostridium sp. DL1XJH146 (assembly GCF_054819755.1). Taxonomy (NCBI): domain Bacteria; kingdom Bacillati; phylum Bacillota; class Clostridia; order Eubacteriales; family Clostridiaceae; genus Clostridium; species Clostridium sp. DL1XJH146. The sequence continues at coordinate 66,754 of NZ_JBTVVN010000007.1, read as the reverse complement.
AGTAGCAAGAGGCCTTGACCTTCAAGATATAACACATGTTATCAATCTTGATATGCCAGCCGACTTAGATGAATATATACACAGGGTTGGTCGTACAGGTAGAGCCGGCAAAAAAGGTACAGCTATTTCAATTATCACTGAAAATGAAAAATACTTTATTAAAAAAATAGAGAATTCAAATAATATTGTGATATCACCTATAAAATTATATAAAGGTAAGTTAATTACTAATAAGATTTATTCCAAATAAAAAACACAAAGGAGAAAAAATGTTATTTGAGAATTTAAATATTATAAAACCTATCCAAAAAGCTTTAATAGACTGTGGGTATACAGAAACAACACCCATACAAGAAAAATCTATTCCTCCCTTACTAGAAAAAAAAGATTGTGTAGGTTGTGCACAAACAGGTACTGGTAAAACTGCTGCTTTTGCTATTCCAATATTACAAAATCTTTACACAGAAAAATTGAACACTAGAGGTCCTAGACCGATTAGAGCCTTAATATTAGCTCCAACTAGAGAACTTGCAATTCAAATAGGCGAAAGTTTCACAGCTTATGGTAAATATACTAACCTCAAAAACCTAGTAGTTTTTGGTGGTGTATCACAAAGACCTCAAACAGATGCGCTAAAATCAGGTGTAGATATACTAGTGGCAACCCCAGGAAGAATGCTTGATTTATATAATCAAAAGTTTATTAATTTAAAAAATGTAAGCCATTTTGTCTTAGATGAAGCAGATCGTATGTTAGATATGGGTATGATTCATGACGTAAAGAAAATAATAGCCCACATACCTAAAGATAGGCAAACATTATTATTCTCTGCAACTATGCCTGCAGAAATTACAAAATTAGTTAATTCCATTGTAAAAGATCCTGTAAAGGTTGAAGTAACACCTGTTTCATCCACAGTAGATACTATCACTCAAAATTTATATTATGTGAATAAAGAAAGTAAAAAAGCTTTATTAACCTATTTACTAAAAGATAAATCCCTAGAATCTGTTTTAGTATTTTCAAGAACAAAACGTGGTGCTAGTGCCCTTGCAGGCAGTCTTGTTAAAGCAGGAATACAAGCTGAAGCTATTCATGGAAACAAATCACAAAATGCTCGGCAACGTGCCTTAAATAGTTTTAAAGCAGGCAAAGTAAGAGTTTTAGTAGCAACGGATATTGCCGCAAGAGGTATTGATGTAAATGAATTATCCCACGTAATTAATTTCAACTTACCTGAAGTTCCTGAAACATATGTTCATAGAATTGGACGTACTGGAAGAGCCGGCTTTGAAGGCACTGCAATTTCATTCTGCGATGAGGATGAAAAAAAACATCTTAAAAGTATTGAAAAACTTATAAAGAAAGAAATACCAGTAATAGAAGACCATCCTTATAAATTAATCCCTGGCACTACACCAGTAGTTAATGATAAAAACACTAAAAACTCAAATAATAGAATTTCTTCTAACAGAAACTCTTCTAGTAGAAATTCCTCTAATAGAAGTTTTTCTAAAAAAAGTTCACCTAGCAACAAATCTTTTAATAAGAGTTCTTCTACCAAGAGTTCTTCTAATAAAAGTCCTTTAGGTAAAAAAACTACTGATAAAAATTCATCTAAAGAAACTACTGGCAAGAGTTATTCATCTAAGAGTTATAGCCAGAAACAAAGTTCTAATAGAAGAAAGAATAAAAATAATAATATATAAATCAAAACTCATTGAGCAAAAGACTTATCTCCTTTTTAGAAAGAAGATAAGTCTTTATTTTAAACACTATTTCGAACCATAGCTGATTTTCTTAACTTTAATCACAAAATCATAATTAATTGCTAATTGCTAATTGCTAATTGCTAATTGCTAATTCAGTATATCCTTAACTCTACCTACAATGCCGCTTTCAAGCATTACTTTGATGCCATGTGGATGATTTGGTGAATTTGTTAGTATCTTTTGAACGATACCTTCTGTTAGTTTTCCTGAACGCTGATCTTGTTTTTGAACAACGTTAACTTTTATTCCTGGTCGTAAATTTGCTCGTATGTTTCCATTCATATAATTGTCCTCTTTCATTACTTTTGTATTTACATTTCTACTTTACTTACTTTTCTAATTCTACCTTTAATAGGTTTATCTTGAAGTTCTTTAAAAACCATCTCACCTTTATTGTTTAATACTTCAACAAAGGTAGATACATCAAGCACGTTAATAATTCCTATATCCTGTGCTGTCATTCCTTTAATACTACAAAGTGTACCTACAACATCTACTGGTCTCATTTTAGTTTTCTTGCCTGCATTGATGTGTAACTTAATTATTTCTTTACTTAATTTCGCACTTTTTGTTTCTTTAATTTTAGGTTTTACACTAATTTTTCTCATGAATTCTTGTTTTGAAGCTTCTACTGTTTCCTCATCTGGTCTTTCTTTAAGAGGAATTTCTTTTCCAATATATTCATGTATTTCTTTTAAAAACTTATTCTCATTTTTAGTTACAAAAGTAATTGCTCTACCTTCTTTACTAGCACGGCCTGTTCTTCCTATTCTATGAACATATACTTCTTTATCATAAGGAATATCATAATTTATTACAAGTGAAATATCATCAATATCAATACCTCTAGCTGCAACATCTGTAGCTATAAGATATCTAAAAGAACCCTGTTTAAAACTATTCATTGCTCGTAATCTATCTTCTTGCTCCATACCCCCATGAATTTTTCCACAAGTGTATCTAGCTCTTTTAAGCTCACTATGAATATCATTTACCATTTGTTTTGTGTTGCAAAATATAATACAACTATCTGGATTTTCAACTACAGTAATATCTTTCAAAAGCTCAATCTTTTCATTTCTATCTATGATGTATCTCTCTTGCTCTATTCGGTCTGACGCTTTACTAGTGTCTTCTATTTGTATATGCAAAGGATTTTCCATGTATTTATTACATAGTTTCTTTACATCTTTAGGCATAGTTGCCGACAATAACAAGGTCATTCGCTCTTTAGGTAATTTATTTATTATACTCTCAATTTGCTCTATAAATCCCATGTTAAGCATCTCATCAGCTTCATCAATAACTAAGTATTTTACTTCTGAAGTATCAAAGGTACCTCTCTCAATATGATCTAATATACGCCCTGGTGTGCCTACCACTATATGTGTTTTTTGTTTAAGTTCTTTTACTTGCATTTTCATAGAAGATTTACCATAAACCACAGGCACTTTGAGTCTTTTAAATCTACCTATATTAAAAACATCCTCTTTAACTTGTATAGCGAGTTCTCTTGTAGGCGCAAGTACTAAAGCTTGAGGTTTATTTTCATCCCAGTCTATTAACTCACAAATTGGAATTGCAAAGGCAGCAGTCTTACCACTACCAGTTTGTGATTTAACTACCACATCTTTATGTTCTAATATTGCTGGTATGACTTTTTCTTGAACCTTTGTAGGGTTTTTAAAATTCAACATATTAATTGCTTTTAGTAATTCGCTACTTAATTTGTAATCTTCAAAGTTTTTATTTATCATCTGTTCATCTCTCTCTTTAAATTTTCTTCCCATTCTTTTTCTTTAAATCCAACTAATACAAAATCTTCTGAAACTATTATAGGTCTTTTAACCATCATTCCTTGTGAAGCAAGCACGTCAAAAATCTCCTCTTCTGTCATATTAGGAATTTTGTCCTTCATCCCTAATTCTCTATAAGCTTTCCCACTAGTATTGAAAAACCTTTTAATTGGATATCCTGATTGCTTATACCAAGCTTTCAGTTCTTCTTTTGTAGGATTATTTTCTACAATATGTCTATCTTCATAATCTATTACTTTATCATCAAGCCATTTCTTTGCTTTCATGCAAGTTGAACATTTAGGATACTGTACAAATAACATTCTAATCACCTTCCAAAACTATAATTTCCTATATCAATTGTATAGTAAGTTATAGAAGATTGCTATACTATACCATTAATTTGTTACTTTTTTTATATTCTACCCCTCAACACCATATTCTTTCATTTTTTCTATAACAAATCTTTCTTCCTGAATTTTATCAAGGACATCTTTTAAGTAATAGGCAATATTACCTCCATGAACTTCAATATCATTTGCATTCATTATATGTAAAATAATACTTATCTTATCTTTTTTACCCTTCTTACCTTTTTTTCTGATTTTAACATCATAATCAATTATTTTATTTTTTGGAATTAGTTTTTGACTTTGCAACAGATAATTATCTCCTATGTATAAACTAAAATTGTTCCGCTATTTCCTGTAACCTCTCTTCATTAAATCTGTATATAGTCATAATATCAACACTCATAGCACCCATTTTCTTATAAAATTTAATTGCAGGTTCATTCCAGTCTAAACATCCCCATTCCAACCTCACACATCCTCTTTCAATTGAAAGCTTGGACATAAATTCCATCATTTTCTTCCCAATACCCATAGTCCTTACCTCTTCATCGACAAAAAATCCATCTATGTAAATTCCCGTGCCACCAATAAAGGCTGATGAATTATGGCAAAAATATACAAATGTAACTATTTCACCATCTAACATCCCAAATATAGCTTCACCTTTTTTTTCTAATAAAATATTACGCATATTTTTTTCTGTTACTGTGATTTTATCTAACATTTTTTGATACTGTCCAAGCTTCCTCATATAATCCACCACTAAAGCCGCATCCTCTTCTGTAGCAAACCTAATTTTAAATCTTGCGTCTTTTGTTTTTATTAATTCCATTCCTTTCACCTCTTCGTATATAAGGTAAATACCTATTTTATAATAATATTGTTTATACTGTTATTAGCTTTTCATATTTATCATTTACTAAATTAGTAATATATTAATTATTAATTTAATAAATTACAGTTTATATTTTAACTTATTTTTGATTATTTGTTAAGTATTTTTGGTATTTTTCTAAATATATATATTCACATTTAACACTTATATAATTTTAAATCAAACAATTGGCTTATTGTACCCCAGTCAGAACTTCTTTTGTAACATACAAAAAACCCAAGTGAAATACATCCCTTGGGTTTTCATTCTATAATATCTTTTAAAAATAATATTTTAAAATATTTTTAATTTTTAAACTATTGTTAAATAATTCATTTTAGTTCTTATAATAAAAACAGGCTATTAATCAATCTCTTGAATTAAACTTTCAATATCTACCGTATTATCAAGCATTCCATTGTCTTTCAAAAAATCTTGAGTTTTCTCTAATTCTTTAATATCATTTTCAGAAATAGTAGGATCAAAATCATATAAAGCGTACATATTTTTTACTTGGTCTATAGTGAGTTTAGTTTCTTCTGCTGTCAATTGGAAAGTTTCATCTTGATTTTCTTCCATAAATTTAAGACTTTCATTATGAACTTCAAGATATCTTTTAGCTATATCAGGATGTGCATCTAAAAATTCGCCGCTTGCTCCAATTACTATAGTTGCATCCAATATCCCTTCCCCCGTTGTTACAATATGTGCACCATTTTCTTTGGCATTGTCTGTTGCTGCTCCAGCCACTAAAACAGCATCTGCGCTACCTGATAAAAGTGCTGATACTCCACTTGCAATATCCATATTAATAAACTCTACATCATCTACAGATAAATCTTCTTCAGCTAAAGCCCCTATTAGTAATTGATGAAGTATTGTTCCCTTCGGTCCAACAACTTTTTTACCTTCTAAGTCTTTCATACTTTTTATAGATTCATCTTTAGCCATAATACAAAAAGCTTCTGGTGCTCTGCTATAAATTCCAATTATTCTTATATCAACACCATTTGCAGCCCCTAAGATTACAGATGTTGCCCCAATAGCATTACAAAAATCTAAAGAACCTGCTGCAACTGCTTCAGTCATTTTCGCCCCAGAAGTTATCTCTGGATAATTAATTTCTATACCATCTGCTGAAAATTCTTCTTCAAACAATTGCTTGTTCTTTTCAACAATTGAAGGCACATTTAATGGAGCCTTAACATAAGAAATATTTATTGTTTCAGGCAAATCACCCGAAACCTCATCACTCTTGGCCGAACAACCAACAACTGATCCTAAAACTAACAAAACACTCATTAATAAAGCTAATTTTCTTAAAAATTTCATTATACTTACTCCTCCTAAAATTTATTAAATGTATTTAAAATATATTTCCTAAGATTCAAAAATTCATTGCTGTCTGAATCTCTGGAATACTTCATATTTACATCGACAATCTCCTTCAAATACCCCTTATCTATTATCACTACCTTTTGTCCTAAATAAATAGCTTCATCAACATCATGAGTAACAAATATAATTGTCTTCCCTGTTTTTTGAAAAATATTAACCAATTCTTTTTGAAGTTTTTTTCTATTGAAATAGTCAAGAGCCCCTAATGGTTCGTCCATTAAAATAATGTCCGGGTCATAACAAAGAGTTCTCCCTAATGCTGTCCTTTGTGCCATTCCTCCTGAAATTTGTGCAGGATAAGCCTTTCTAAAATCATATAATCCTAACAATTTCAAATACTTATTTACAATAGCATTCACATGGTCTTTATCTTTATAATTATTAAGTGAGAAAGCAATATTATCTTCAACTGTTAGCCACGGCATTAGTCTTGGTTCTTGAAATACCGTAGCTATTTTGGGTGATTTATTTTCACGATTATTTTTGTATTCAATACTTCCTGATGTTTTTTTTTCCAAATCACAAAGTAATCTCAATAAAGTACTTTTGCCACACCCACTTTTACCAACTATAGTAACAAAACTACCTATTGGAATATTTAAATTAATATCTCTTAGTGCATGGACATTTTTATCACCAACTTTGTAAGTTTTGTTTAAATTTCTCAGTATTAGCTCTCCCATATTAAAGTTCCTTTCCGTAAGAATTTAATATTTTTTTCGAAAGTTTTAAAAATATACTATCAATAAAATACCCTAAAATTCCTATAGATAATATCCCAACAATGACTATATCCGGTCTAGATAGCTGTTCTGCATCTATTATCATATATCCAATACCAGAAGAAGCCGCTACAAGCTCTGCACCCATGAGTGCTCTCCAGCTATAACCTAGTCCTAATTGAATTCCTGTTAATACTGATGGTAGAGCTTGGGGAAATATTATTTTTCTAAATTTATCAAATCTACTGTAACCAAAAATTTCCCCTACCTCTAAAAGCTTGTCATCATAATTTGTAACTCCCGTTAATGTATTAGAAAAAATCGGGAAGAAAGTAGCAAGTACTATAATTACAATTTTCGAAGACTCCCCGATTCCAAGCCAAAGTATCAAAATCGGAATCATTGCTATAGGAGGTATATGTCTCATAAATTCCAAAAACGGCTCTACATAAGGCATAACTCTTCTTCTGCTTCCTAAAAATATAGCAAGTGGAAAAGCTATTAAAAAAGTTATCAAAAATCCAACTACAACTCTATTGAAACTAATCATCAAATTTGTAAATAGTTCACCTGTTTTTACTAACTTCACTGTGGTAATCGCAATCTTACTTGGTGGTGGAATAATATAACTATTAAAAATGCCTAATTTTGCAACTACCATCCAAATAAAAACTAATAATAATGGCAATAAAAGTCCTTTTACTTTTTTTATCATTTCCATTTCTCCTCAAAAAAATAAAAACTTTCCCAAGGGAAAGTTAGTGTTTGAACAAAAATTTAATACTCTTCTATACTTAAAGAAAAGCATAAAATCATTATTTGGAGTTCCAAATTTCATTTTGAAAACTCTTTATCTAATTCCCTTTCAGATTAGAATAAACTTCTCTGTCAGATTTATTTTTTATTTTACTAAAAACAACTCTTCTATCGCTTATGAAAACAAATATAAAAACAATCAAGTCTTAATATTTGAAATTTCGTTATAATATTAACATAACATGAAAAAATAGTCAATGCTATGATAAAAATAACCTATTGACTCTAGTGTTAATATCTTTATAATATAGTTTAATATAGTATTTATAGCATTTTCGAATATCATATTGTTATACTATCATCTTACAATTACATTTTAATAACTATTCATTCAATCATACTATCTTTTTTTTTTAATTTTCATTTCGTACAAGTTAGCCTATCACCAATTAACAAGAGATACAATATGAAAGGGGTTTTATTGTGAAAGATTATTTTTTACGTCTTATGAGATTGCTATTTGGACTTTTTTTATTTGCTTTGGGGGTGGTTTTTACAATTAAAGGTAATATCGGATATGCTCCTTGGGAAGTTTTCCATGTTGGAATTTCAAAAACAACAGGAATAAGTATAGGCACTGCCACTATTTTAGTTGGTATTATTATTGTATTCGTAACAGTGTTACTTGGGGAAAAACTCGGAATAGGTACTATTTTAAATATGCTACTTATAGGAACATTTCTTGATCTGATATTAGAATCTAACCTAATACCAATAGCAATCAACTTTTGGGTAGGAATTATAATGCTAATTTTAGGTTTATTCATCATTTCCTTGGCGTCATATTTTTATATGGGTTCCTCTTTTGGAGCAGGACCTAGGGACAGTTTAATGGTTGCACTTGCTAGAAAAACTGGACTACCTATAGGGCTATGTCGTGGAATAATCGAGGTATTTGTAGTATTTTTAGGATGGATTCTTGGCGGCATGGCTGGAATAGGTACAATTATATCAGCTTTCTCAATAGGTTTTTGTGTGCAAATAACTTTTAAGTTACTAAAATTTGACACAACTGAAATTAAACACGAAACATTGAAACAGACATATAATGCAATTTTTAATAATTAGAACGTAAATGGTTAGCTATATCAGTAAAAATGTAGGGAGCAAATTAAGCTCCCTTGACTCTGCTTACAAGTACTTCTGTTTACTCATGATTCCCGTTGTACAAATAAATATTTTATATATATAAATCTCTTTTTGGATATACGATATATATGCTTGCTATAGCTACAGAAATAATTACAAGTGAAATCAATACATACTTAGCCTCCAAATTGCCTTCATGTAATATATAACTAGCTTCAAAATACTTAAAAGGTGTTATATATTTTAAATTTTCAAGTTTATCACTCAACGCTGTAATTACAGATACCACATATAAGCCAAATAATAAACTCATAGAATATCTACCTGATAGCTTATATCTCCTCATTACCGCAGCTAATAACATGCCCACACTCATAAAGATCATCTGAATAATAAAAATAGCAAGCATCATAAGAAACATAAATTTATTGAACCCTTCCCCTCTATCATATTGAACTGTAGTTCCATAAATAGCTAGCATTGTTACAATATTTACTGATATGCATAGTATTATTGCAGAAATCAATTTAGTAGAGATTATTTTAATTCTTGAAATAGGCAATGTTACGAAAAATTCAGCAGTTTTATCTCTCTCTTCTTTAGATATAATTGAACTTCCAAGTAAAGCTGCATATATACTAAGTAAAATATAAAAATAAACAGATGCCATACTAACATATCCACTTACTGTTGTAAGATTAGCCCCTGCTATTGAAAAAGCATCGAGCAATGATTGTGGCATTGCATCAAGAATATCTGCCATTTCCGGGTTGTTATAGTAAGCTGAAAACTCTGACATCATCATTGCAATAAGTGCTATAATGCTAACACTCCATATAATGAGTGATTTCATATGTGCTCTTAATTCCCTCATAATAATATTCACGAAAACCCCTCCTATAGTGAATGTATATTTCTTTTATTATATAAAACATAACTGATTCCAATAGATACAATGATTACAAAAATACTTACTCCTACCATGGGTAAATTAATTTCACCTTTATCTAGTATATATGCAGGGTCAAAATGATAAAAAGGTGATATAATACCAAGTAATTCACCGCCAAAAATACTTCTTAGAGAATTAAGCATATAAAGTCCAAATGCTAAGGCCATTGAATAACTAAGTACACTTTTAATTCTTTTAACAGAAACAGAAATAATCATTCCAACAGACAAGAAAAACAATTGAAATAATACATTTGTACCAAGAAGTAACATTACTTTTCCTGCATCGTATGCTTTGCCGTCTCTAAAGAGTTCAATTGATAAAAAAGTGCCTGCCCAAACTAATAGATTTGTTATTGTCAAAGCCAGAAGGGCTGCTAAAAACTTTGATATAATAATATTTGTTCTTGAAACTGGCTTACTCATCAAGAAATCTGCTGTTAATTCCCTCTCTTCAATAGAAAGACAACTAAACCCGTAATTAGATGCCTGAATAGCTAAGAACAACTGAATAAATGCATATATAAATATAAAATAGCCAAGGACAGTAGAAAGCGATACTCCACTATTCATTCCAAAAGCTTTCAACATTTCTTCAGGGTAATTTTCCATCATTTTCTCAACCATAGCTGTATCTGCACTAAAGCTTGGGAAAATTGCCATACACATAAACAGCATACCCCATACGGCTAGACTCCAAATGATTATAGATTTTACATACAATTTAAATTCGTATTTAAATATTGTCATCTCATCACCTACTTATAATAGTGCATAAAAATCTCTTCTAATGTAGGTTCTTCTATAAGAACATCGCGAACCTTCTCAGAACTGATAGCACTTGTCATTTTATTAATATCACCATAGTAGAAAAATTTAAGTTCTTCTTCAAATCTTTTAACTTCCGTAACACCCTCTATAACAAACTTCTCTTCATTGAGATTTTGCCCTTTAATTGTAATTTTTTTATAGTTATCCTCTCTCAATTTCTTAATTTCTTCTAATTTAACTATTGAACCTTCTTTTATAATTGCAACACGGTCACATAATTGCTGAACCTCAGATAATATATGAGACGAGAAAAATATTGTTGCACCATTCTTATTTTCTTCAGAAATAATGTCAAAGAATTTTTGCTGCATTAGTGGATCAAGGCCACTAGTAGGTTCATCAAGTATAATAAGCTTAGGAGAATGTAATAAGCCTTGGACTATTCCCACTTTTTTCTTATTTCCATAAGAAAGGTCTTCAATACGACGTTTTAAATCAAGCTCCATAATTTCAGCAAGTTCATACATTCTCTCTGTGCAATCTTTCTTATAAAAACTAGCAGAATACTTAAGTAAATCAATAACCTTCATCTTATCATAATAAAATACTTCAGATGGAAGATAACCAATTTCCTTGCGAATCTCTGGCCCATATTTAATGCAATCTTTTCCGAAAATTTTAGCAGAACCACTTGTAGGAAAAATTAATCCTAATAATGTTCTAATGGTAGTTGACTTACCAGCTCCATTGGGTCCGATAAAACCAAAAATTTCACCTTCTTCAACATTAAAGCTTACATCTGTAATACCTCTAGCTTTGCCATAATGCTTAGTTAATTTATTAATCTCAATTACATTCATTTAAGTACCTCCACATATTATATATTAGCATTTATTCTCAATTTTAGTATATCATAAATATCTAAGAAATTTATTTATTCTGCACTTTTAAGTGATTCTATCATATCTATCTTATCAAATTCTCTGTACATTGCTAAGTTTACAATAATAGAAAAAGAAATTGTAAGCAGCACTGAATATAGAAAATAAATAGGCTCAATAGTTCTTAAAAACATCATTATATCTGTTTCCGCTGTGGAAATTACAAAATTATTTAGTAACATTCCTACTCCTATGCCCGCTATACTTCCTATAATCGTAAGAATAATATTTTCACGATATATATATAGTGCAAGTTCATTATTGTAGAACCCTAATAGTTTTATTGTAGATAACTCTCTTTTTCTTTCATTTATGTTTATATTGGTAAGATTAAAAATTACAATAAAAGCAAGAACTCCTGCAGAGGCTATTAACACAAAAACTACTGAATTTATGCTCTTTATTGTTTTACTAAAATCAAAATAAGTATTGTTTCTATAGGATACAGAACCAATATCATCAATTTGATTTAATAACTCAGATGTATTATCTTGAGAATTATCAGATGTATCATTCAACATTCCGTAAAAGCCATTAAATAGAACCTTTTCCCCTGTTTTCTCTTTGTAATACTCCTCACTTATATAAATAAAATGTTGTATATAATGTTCTGTTATGGCAGCAATTTCAACGTCCATTATATTACCATTAATATCTATTTCAAAGCTATCTCCAACTTTTTTATTCATAAGTTTTGATAACTTTTCAGTTATAATTACACCCTCATCTTTAAGGTTAAGTTCTTCATCTTTCATAGTAAGACTAATATACTTATTTATCTCATTTTCTTCTTCAGAAACTATGACATAAGCATCTATTTTACCAGATTTAAAAGCATCTACTGTTGCATTTTTTCTATATGAAAATAAAACAGATTCTACATTTTCATCTTGCAATATTTCACTTCTCTTATTAGCTAAATCCTCATGATCCAAATCCGTACTTAGAGTTGCTACCATATCATATTTATATATCTCATTAAATTGACTTTCTGTTGCACCTACTATACCTGATTTAATTCCAAAACCAGTTATCATAAGTCCTGTACATGTAGCAATTCCTATTACAGTCATAAAAAATCTCTGCTTATATCTAAATATATTTCTTGCTGTAACCTTTTGTGTGAAGCTAAATCTTTTCCAAATAAAAGTTACTTTTTCTAAAATAATAGTTTTCCCTGCCTTTGGTTGTTTTGGCCTTAGCAAATATGCCGTTTCTTCTCTTTGTTCATCAAGTGTTGCTAAAACTGCTGCAAGGGTAGTGAAGAATATTGCTATTATTGAAGACAAAAAAGCAAGTTCATAATTGAAAGGAGTTAGTGTAACAGGAATTGCATAAAGTGAACTATATGCATTCATAATAAGTGGTGGAAATAGTCTAAATCCAAAGGATATTCCTATTAGGCTTCCAATTATACTTGCTGACAAAGCATATATTAAATAGTGAACTACTATTGTATTTCTTGAATATCCTAAAGCTTTAAAAGTACCTATTTCTATCCTATTTTCTTGTACCATTCTTGTAATTGTTGTTAAACTAACTAAAGCCGCTACCAAGAAAAATATAAGTGGAAATGCTTTTCCTATATTATCTATTCTATTACTATCTTGTCTATAACTTTCATATCCTACATTTGTGTTTCTTCCAAGAACATACCATTCAGGTTTTTCAATATCATTAAGCTTATCTCTGTTTTTTTGAATTTCTATCTCTCCATCTTTTATTTCAGCATTTGCCTTCTCTTCTTCAATCTCTAGTTTTGCTATATTTTCTTCAATTTCTATTTCTGCTTCTTCAATTTTTTTTTCTTCTTTTTCTAAATCTAATTTCCCTTGTTCTAATAAATTCTCCTGTTTAACAAGTTCATTCTTACCATTATCAATTTCCGTTTTAGCTTGGTCGAATTTGTTTTTCATAGATTCTATATCAAAATATGGAACAGTAGCCTCTATTAATTTATTAGTTTTTAATGAATCATACATTCCATCAAAATCTTTTCCTTTGATATTATCTTCATATAATTCATTCAAACTATTAAATTGAGCACTAAGTACTACATTATCAGGGTCAGCAGCTAATTGTTCTTTAACACTTTGAACCATTAAAGACATAGAAGATGAAATACCATTTGCCGCCTCTTGTTTACCTAGCTCAAGTTCTTTTTCACTTTGAGCTAGTTGCTCTCTAGCTGCTGCTATCTGTTTTTCGCCTTCTTCAGTTTTTTCGTTTAAAATTATTCTATTTTTTTCAATTTCTTTTTTACCATCTTCAACTTTTGTCTTGGAATCATTTAATAGTTCAAATCCTTCCTTGAACTTATCTTCTGCTTCTTGCTTTGATTCTAATAGTTCTTCTTCTGCCTCATCTATTTTACTCTTTGCATCCCCTATTACATTATCATATCTAATATTACTTCTAATAATTCCAATTTCCTCAAACTTTTCTTCTAAATCACTTGCAACCTCTTGGTATTCTTCATTATTTAAAAGGCTCTCCTTTGAAGTTTCACTATTTATCTTCAAATACATTTCTGTATAAACTTCACTTTTAAATACCTCTGGCAATATGTACATAAATCCTCTAACAGTTCCATTACCAACTGAACTCAATTGTCTTTGAGCTGACATGTACAAAGGCGATTGAGCAGAACCTACTATTGTAAATTTATTATTCTTTAAATCATCACCTATTTCATTATCCGTGCCAGATTTAACTTCTATCTCATCACCTATTTTAAAATTATTTTCTTTTAAAAACAGGTCTTCTACTACAACTTCATTGTTGTTTCCTGCCATTCTTCCTTCTATAATCTTAAATTGATTTATACCTGTTTCAGAAGGAATAGAATTGACATTAACCACCATGTCAGATTCTCCTTTTTCAACTATTACGTCTATTGAATAAGATCCTTCTGCGTTTTCTACAAATTCTTCCTTTTGTATTTCTTCTATATCTTCTTCTGTAATTCCCATAGTAGAAATAATTTTAAAATCCATAAAGTCTGTTTGATCTAAATAAGCATCTGCTGATAATTTCATATCAGGGCTAGTAGCTCTAACTCCAGAGTAAAAAGCAACTCCCAGAGCTATAATTATTGCAATAGACAAAAATCTTGAAAAAGTTTTCTTTATATCTCTAAAGAGATTTTTATAAAATGTTTTCTTCATATCTACCACTCCAGACTTTCTATAGGAATTGGATTATTATTAATTTTCACATTTTCAATCTTACCACTTTTTACTGTTATTACCTTATCTGCTATAGGAGTTATAGCTGAATTATGCGTAATAACTATAACTGTCATGCCCTGTACTTTAGACGTATCAGATAATAATTTAAGTATAGATTTACCTGTATTGTAATCAAGTGCTCCTGTTGGCTCGTCACAAAGAAGTAACTTTGGATTTTTAGCTAACGCTCTTGCAATAGAAACTCTTTGCTGTTCCCCACCCGAAAGCTGTGAAGGGAAATTTTGTATCCTATTTTCCAGTCCAACATTTTTAAGTACTTCTATAGGATTTAATGGCTCTTTGCATATTTCTACAGCCAGCTCTACATTTTCAATAGCATTTAAATTTTGTACTAAATTATAAAACTGAAATACAAAGCCAATATCCTCACGTCTATACTTTGTAAGCTCCCTTTTGCTATATCCGCTTATATCATTTCCATCTACAAAAATATTTCCACTAGTAAGTTGATCCATTCCTCCTAAAAGATTAATTATTGTAGTTTTACCAGCACCACTTGCTCCAATAACTACTACAAATTCACCTTTATCTATTGAAAATGAAACATCATCTACGGCTTTAACTTCAATTTCTCCAGTAGAATAAGTCTTTCTTACATTTTTAAGTTCTATAAAATTTTCCATTGTTTTTACTCCTTCGTTTGTTAATAATATTTACCTAATATATTCATTCTGTTATTTACAATAATACACTAAACAAAAGAAAAATACTCCAATTATTCATTAAAAACTACATCAAAAAAATATTTAAAGCCTTGAATTATAATAATCCAAGGCTTAATTTTTACATATATATTACAATTATATTTACATTATTAGTAATTAACAGTAACTCCATTAGCTTTATATGATGGATCATATTTCAAAAGATTATGCACTGCAACTGTTACTTCTTTCCCATCTATTGTTCCAATTATAGTAGTTGCTACATCAGCTTTCATAACAAAGTATGTTTCTGTTCCTTCTAATAGATTTGTGAAATAATCTACCAACTCATCATAATCTTCTTCAGAATAATAAAATGCTTCTGTATCATCACCGAATTCCTCTATTGTCTCAATATCCCTAACTTTGTATAGGAGCAATTCTTTTGCATCTCCTGAAACTTCATTTGTTGCTTCTCCTTGCAACATTCCAGTTGCATCGATTTCTTCTAAAATTTCTGCTGGCTTTAAGTATTCATCTCTATCATCATCTAAACCCATATCATCAACCGTTTTACCGTATTCATATACTTCTTTAATTGATATTCCCATTACTTCTGATATTTGTTTTTGTGCACTATATGGTGTAAGTCCTTGGTCAGCAAGTACAGGTAAATATTCTTCCACACTTGACCCATATTTTTCAGCATCAAGTTCTGTAAGTTCTGTAATAATTCTAAGCATTTCTTCTTCTGAAATACCTTCTTCCTTAGCACCATTTATAATCTCATCATCAAGTGTTATTACATCACCCTTTGACTCCTTCATTTCTTCTGGCTGTTCTTTTTCAACATCTTGTGATTCTTCTTCTTGCATGTCTGCTTCCACTGTTTCATTCGATTTCTTTTGTGAATCATTATTTTCATTATTTGAACACCCAGTGAATACAATACTTAAACAAATAACCATAATCAAAAATAATATATGCTCTTTTGCTTTTTTCATTCCCAAATACCCCCTAAAAACTAGTAGTTTTTTCTGTCAATTTGCAATTTTATTTCAATATTTATTAATTTAATTGTAACAATAATTTTGCAATCCTAGTGTTATATAATTTCAAACTAGAGTCATTAGTTTTTCTAAATAATATGACTTTAGTCATTATTATGAAAATAAAAAAGTCCTATAGTAATTTACTCACTATAGAACTTAATTTATTACATGTTTTATATAATATTTATACTCCATACATTAGAATTATTCTTCAGAATAATTCATTCTTTCCTCAGTAATATTTTTCAAGACATTGTTCAAATAATTATTCGCATGATATTTAGCTGTTTTTAAGTTTAAATCCAAATAATTACCACAATCTCTTGCAGTAGCTCCGGGAATTTCACTTTCATAATTTGATATATAGACTAACATGTTTTCTAATAATTCAAGAATATCTTTGGATTGCAAATCACCTGATAAAATCAAATAAAATCCTGTTCTGCATCCCATAGGTCCAAAATATATTACTCTATCAGCCCAATTTGGCTCATTTCTTAAAAAAGTAGCTCCTAAATGCTCAATAGCATGTATTGGTGCCGTTTCTAGTGCTGGCTCAATATTTGGCCTTGTGAATCTTAAATCAAAAGTAGTAATTACATTGCTACCAACATTATCTTTTCTCGATACGTAAACCCCTGGTAATAGACATAAATGATTTACTGTAAAACTAGCGATTTTCTCCATATAATCCTCCTAAAGATGGTTTTCTATACTCCCATCTACATTTAACTTATATATTTACAATGCTAATTATAACATCTACAAAGTTTCTAGTTCAACTATTAATTAATCATCTATTCTATAATTGTTTCATATGCTATAAACAAATAATTGAAAATACTTATTAAAAAAACTCAATTGATAATATTCTCTAGTTTTTAGCTTTGAGTTTTATAAATGATATCTTTGTACCTTTTTCATCTGGTATCCAACCATGATAAGTATCAGGGGCAAATGTTACATAATCACCCTTTGTAACCATCTTAGAAGATGTTTGTTTTCCACTGTCATCACCTAGTATAAGTTCCGCTGAACCTTCTTGTACATAACCTAACCAAAAATCATTGCCACCACTATGGAGATTAAATTTTTCTCCATTTTCTTTGCATCTTAAAATTAGGTGATCAATACCAATTTCTTTACTTGAAAATGTAGCTATTGACCATCCTTTAGCTCCTTCTACCTCTTCAAAATCAGGCACAATGCCCTCTGTAGCAGTCGCTGAACCTTCTACATTACAAACATTAAATAAGTTTGCTTTAATTTCTGCATTCTTTAGATTTCCCATAAAAAAGCCTCCCAATATTATATTCAAAAATTCCCTCTAACCGCAGCAAGAGGGAATTTTAAAAATGCTTCAATGTTCACTAATAATTCTTTAAGTACATCTACATTCATCTATTTCGCATATGTCAAAATAATAAACTGTTACCCCCGGGTAGAACTAAACTTAACTGACAAACCATTACCTACGAAGATTAAGAATCCTTGTACTATTAACTGATCATAGAATGGAATTCCAATCAAGTTCAATCCACTTGTCAAAATTGCTAGTAAACCTATACCTAAAAGTGTTCTTGGTATTGAACCTTCTCCACCATCCATACTAGTTCCACCTAATACTACACCGCCGATAATGATAAGTAACAAAGTATCCCCAACACCTGGTATTGCATTTCCTAAATTCGCTATACTTATCATACCTGCTAACCCTGCAAATAATCCTGAAAGTACGTATACACTCATTTCTACTTTTCGTGAATTAATACCCGCATATCTTGCAGAATCTCTATTACTTCCAATTAAAATAACTTGTCTACCCCAGGTAGTCTGTGTAACTAAAATTGTACTAATTATCAATATTACAATACTAACAATTGTAACACTTGGTATTCCAGCTACAGAACTAAATCCAAAATTTATAACCCCTTCTGGTGTGCCTTTTACTGCAATTCCTTGAGATAAAAGGAATGCTATTCCTCTTGCCACAAGTTGCGTACCCATAGTTGTAATGAAAGGCGTTAATCCAAAATAGCCTATAAGCACACCATTTATGAGTCCAAATACCAACCCAACAGCAAGTGCTACGACAAGACCAAGTAAAATATTACCTGTAGAAGCCATTACCGTACCTGCAACAACAGCACTTACACTTATCACTGTTGAAACTGATAAATCAATTCCACCTGTAAGTAAAACCATAGTTTGCCCAACTGCTGCAATCATAACTACAGTATTTGCCGCCATTACAGTCTTCATATTTCCACCCGTTAAAAAGAACGGAGATGCTAGTGAAAAAGCAATCAGTAGAAATAATATAATTGGGATAGTAGGATAACTTTTTGCAACAGCTAAAGAATTTCCTAAAATAGCTCCATTTTTTTTCTTTTTCTTATTAGCACTACCCATTACGTATCACTCCCAATCTTTTGTCCTTCTTATATTCTTATTGAGCACCCCAAATATTATCTTTATTTTCTTCTATATTTTCGTTATTATAGAATTTACCTGCAATTACTTGAGTTCTTTCTACTGTTTCTCCATTAATTAAAGCAAGCGCATTTTCTACTGCTTTTTCACCAGTAGTTTTTAAGTCCATTACTACGATACCATCAGCCATACCTTTTACTGTAGCATCATAACCATCTTTACTTCCGTTGATACCAGTTACAACTATGTGTCCATCTTCGCCAACAAGCTTTAACTTATCTAAATCAGTAAGTACTGTTTCAATACTTGGAATTTGAGTATCTGTTGCTGCAAAAACTGCTTTTATGTCAGGATTTGCTTGGAATGCATTTTGTGTAGCTGATAATGCTTTATTAGAATCCCAATCAGTAGGCATTTGTATAATTTCAACATCTGATAAAGCTTCGTTTATAGCATCATCAAATCCTTTACTTCTATCGATACCATTTTGGTCATTTAAAGCTCCTAATAATTCAAGTATAACAATCTTTCCATCTACATCTTTTAACTGCTCTGCCATGTATCCACCTGCTTCTAATCCATCTGATATAGAATCTGGTCCAACATAACAATCAACTGCATTACTATCAGGTAAATCTCTATCATATGCAACAACAGGAATACCTGCATTTTTAGCTGCAACTAAAGCTGTTTCTATAGTATTTTGGTCCACTGCACAAACAAGTATTGCATCAACTTGTTGATTAATTAAAGATTGAATTTGAGCATTTTGATTTTGCGCATCTCCATCTGCTACCACTTCAATAACTTCACAGCCTTGTGCTTCAGCTTCTGCTTTTGCTGCATTAACAACTCCTGCTCTACTTTCAAAAAGCTGGTCAATAGATAATCCTAAAGTAATTGTTTTTTCTGTTTCTTCTGCCGCTGTGTTATTACCCTCATTTGCTGTATTATTTGTATTTTCTGCATTATTACTACCACACCCTACTAACATTGTTGCCGCTAATGCTGCTGTTAAAACTAAACTTAAAACCTTTTTCATAAAAAACCCCTCCTATTTATTCTATATTTATTTAAGACCAAACTCTACTGAACTTCTAATTCTCTTAGCCTTTTGCTCAAGTAAAAGTTTAGATTGTCTTACAATTGAAGCTCTGTCAATTATTACTGCTGCTAAAAGTACAATACCTTTAACTATATCGTATACATACGGAGATGCCTGTATAAGATTTAATCCATTATCGATTAGTACTAAGAAAATAGCCCCAATAACACTTCCTATAATAGTTCCTGAACCACCTGATAACTTTGTACCTCCAAGTACTACAGCCGCTATAACAGTAAACTCATAACCAATACCCATACCAGATTGTAATCCTCCAACCCTTGCTATAAGTATTAGTGCTGTAATCCCTGTGGTGACGCCCGCTATAAGATATACCCCTACAGTAACAAAACTAACTGGTAAGTTTGACTCTCTTGCTGATTGAGCCGAGTTCCCTATAGCCTTTACATATGTACCGAATCTTGTTTTAGCGAATAGGTATAACCCAACTGCAAATATAATAATAAAAAGTATAATTGGAACAGGAATTCCAACTATCTTCCCATTACCTAAAAAACCTATTTCTCTAGGAACTGGAATATTTTGTGCAGCTGTTAAATGTATTGCCATTCCTCTATACATAGTATAAGTTGCTAAAGTTGTAATGAGTGGGCTCATCTTAAATCTAACAACTAGCAACCCATTTATTGCCCCTAAAAGAGATGCACATATTATTGCTGCTGCAAAAGCTAATGGCACAGATCCATTTGTTTCTAGTATCTTTGCAAATAATGATGCTGTAAAAAACAAAATAGCTCCAACAGATATATCAATACCACTAGTCAATATTACAAAAGTCATTCCAACAGCCATAATTCCAGTAATACTTGCTTGTACAAGTATGCTTTGAATATTACTAAATGTAGAGAACACCGGTGATAAAAACGACAAAATTATACCTAAAAATATTGTTGCCAGTGCTATTGCAAGCCATTTTTTACTAGATAGAAATTTCTTTATTTTGTCCATCATTTACCTCCTTCTCTTCAGCATTTTTATTACTATTTTCGTATGCAGAGCTTGCTGCAAGTGAAATAATTTTTACTGAATCAAATTCACTTCTATCAAATTCACCAACTAGGTGACCTGTTCTCATTACCATAATTCTATGTGATAACTGTAGTAATTCTGGCAAGTCTGACGAAACTACAATAACTGCAACACCCTGCTTTGCCAAGTCAATTATCATATTATGAATATCATATTTAGCCCCAATATCAACACCTCTAGTAGGCTCGTCCAATATACATATTTCAGGTTTTGTAGATAACCACCTTCCAAGAACTACCTTTTGTTGATTTCCTCCACTTAAATTACAAACTTGTGATTCAATATGAGGTATAGATACATTCATTTCCTCTACAATTTCTTGAGCTTTTTTTCTCTCACCCTTAAAACCAAATCCTTTAATTTTTCTATTTACAAAGACGTCAATACCTGCTGCTGAAATATTTTCTTTAACTGGTCTAACAGCAAAAACCCCATTTGTTCTTCTATCTTCAGTTACAAAGCATACTTTATTTTTTTTCATTTTAGAAACTGTTGTAGGAGATACTAATTTATCACCTAAGTATATATTCCCTGTTGATTTTGTTATACCAAAAATTGCTTCGATAACTTCTGTCCTTCCAGCTCCCATTAAACCAGCTATCCCTAGTATTTCACCTTTTTTAACAGAAAAAGAAATATCATGAAAATCATATGAGCTCAAGTTTTCAACTCTTATAGCCCCTTCTTCTCTTGGTTTTCCTATTTCTATATTTGATTCTCCAATAGTTCTTCCTACCATCATCTCTTCTAATTTGTTTCTTGGTACATCCTTTAAATATCCTTGTCCAACCTGCTTACCATCTCTAAGGACAATATACTTATCACTAACTCTATATATTTCATCCATAAAATGAGAAATAAAAATAATAGATATTCCTTTTTTCTTTAATCTATCCATAATAACAAATAATTTTTCTCTCTCTGGCGCAGTTAAAGATGTTGTTGGTTCATCAAGTATTAATAGTTTGTCTGCATGTAACAAAGCCTTTGCTATTTCTACTACTTGTTGTTTCCCCGCACCTAAAGATTCTACTGTGGCTTTTGTATCAATATCAATACCTAAAAAATCTAATTGCTCTTTAGCTATTCTGTCAGCCTCTTTCCAATCAACCTTACTTGCTCTACCTGGTAATTGGGTAATACAAATATTAGCTGATACTGATAAGCTTTTAAATAAGCTTAATTCTTGATGAACTGCAGAAACGCCATGTTCGAAAGCGTTTACACACTGAACATCAACACCATCAATTAAAATTTCTCCATCTGTCGGCTTAAGCAATCCACATAACATGTTTTTTGTTGTTGACTTTCCTGCACCATTTTCACCCACCAGGGCAATAATTTCTCCTGGATAAACATCAAAAGACACACCGTCAACTACGGTTTTTCCAGAAAATGATTTTTTGAGATTCTTAACAGATAAAATCGGTGTCGCTCCTTCTTTTTGCATTTTCCTACTCCTTTCCCCTAAAGAACATATCATAATTGTTTCTGCTAGAAATTTAAGTTAAATATATTACTTTATGTATATATTACTATAATAATAGTATATTGTAAACAATATACAATAAACATTTTATTTAACATATTTCTTTTATATATCCTATTGTATACGATATATTGTTCATTGTAAACAATATATTATCCATTTTTTTATAATTTACAGTATTTAATTCCATTGTAAGATGTCAAGTGTTTTCGCTGTTACTCCTTTGTTTCTTAGTATTCCAACTAACTTTTTCATTACTTGCAATTTAATCTTTTATGAATTAAAATATAGAAACAACCTTATAAGGTTAATTCTATAAAATATAAAATTCACTTAATTTTTACGGAGGGTTAAAAAAATGGATAAACACGAATGTAATTGTAACGAAGCTCATGATGAAAATGAATGTAATTGTGAAACTGGATGTAAATGTGGGTGTGGCCATGATCATGAAGAAATACCTATAATAACACTAGCATTAGATGATAATAGCGATTTAGATTGTAATGTCGTAGGAATTTTTACTTACAAAGAAAATGATTATATTGCATTAGTCCCAGTAGATGAAGAAGAAGTTCTATTCTATATTTATCAAGAACTAGGTGATGAAATGGTACTGAATAATATAGAAGATGATGATGAATATGACAAAATAGCCCACTATTTTTCTGAAATAACAGATGGAAAATAATAATTAGTAAAATATCTTATAACAAAAAGAGCATCTCAAAATTTATTTTGAGATGCTCTTTTTGATAGGTAGATATTCTAAAACATAACCTTTTGAAATTATCAACTATATGTGTTTTAGCTAAAAAAGATTTTTATAATCTCCATACCCTGCTTTTTCTAAATCATCCTTAGGTATAAATCTAAGTGCTGATGAATTCATACAGTACCTAAGTCCAGTTGGTTCAATACCATCATCAAAAACGTGACCTAAATGTGAACCTGATATTTTACTTTTGACTTCTGTTCTAATTGAAAATAAACTTCTATCCTTTTCATAATCAATAAAATCATCATCTATTGGTTTTGTAAAACTTGGCCAACCAGTACCTGATTCGTATTTATCTATAGAACTAAATAAAGGTTCTCCTGATACTAAGTCTACATATATACCTTCTTCTTTGTTATCCCAATATTCATTATCAAAAGCTGGCTCTGTTCCGCTCTGTCTAGAAACGCTATATTGCAATTCTGTTAATTTTTCTTTTATTTCCTCTTCTGGTAGTGTACTATATTTTTTCATTTTATCATCTCCATAAATTATAGTTTCAAAGTCTCTATTATTATCATCCCAAATTTCTTGTAAATAATCATCTCTTCCTGATGCATTTCTATAGTATTTGTACTTTAGATTATTTTTTAAATAATAGTCTTGATGATATTCTTCTGCTATATAAAATTCATTAAAACTAATGATTTTAGTTACAATAGGTTGTTCAAATATATTTGTTTCTTCTAATTGCTTTTTTGATATTTGAGCAATTCTTTTCTGCTCTTCATCTTTATAGAAAATAGCTGTACTATATTGCTCTCCTCTATCTACAAATTGTCCTTCTGCATCTGTGGGATCTATTTGTTTCCAAAATACATCTAAAAGTACATGGTACGAAACTATTTCAGGATCATATATAATAAATACTGATTCTAGATGTCCTGTCCCACCGCTTGAAACCTCACTATATGTAGGATTAACAACATCGCCCCCAGTATATCCTGAAACTACTGCCTTTACTCCATCTAATTTTTCAAAGGGACTCTCCATACACCAAAAGCATCCTCCTGCAAAAACTGCTGCTTCATATTTTTTATCATCGTATTCTATAGTAGTATTATTTTCATCATTCCTTGTAATTATTTTATCTTTATTAAAAACTATTAAGAATGTTAAGGCTACTAATATCAATAGTATTAAAGTTATCTTACCCTTGTTTCCCTTAATACTTTTATTCATAAAACTACCTCCTAACTGACCTGTATTTATTATCAATTAATAATTGTTATCAGTTTAAGTATAACCCAGTTTTTTCAAAAAGTAAATACACGCTATTAAAAGGTTTTATATTTGCAAATTCATAATTCTTTATAATAAAAATAAGCTACGCAAACATTAGCGTAGCTTATTTTTATTATATTTTTCCCTTAATCTCAAAATCAATATCACTTTGTATTAAAAATAGTTTTCTTAAACTTTAATATCTGCTTTTACCGTAATCCTAATTTTCAGTATAAATTTTTCTTACGGAGTTTCTACTATCTCAGAACTATTGCCGCCTTCTAGACTTCCATATAGTACAATTGTACTCCCATATGCAACCGTAGTATTTTGATTTATTGATTGTTTAATTACTACATCTGAATTTTCTAATTGGAATTCTACATTCAAATTATTAGCTTCTGACATTTGTTGCACTTGTGCTTTAGTTTTATTTATAAAACTCGGTACTATAAGAGTTTTCTCCACAGGATTATATTTTAACGTTATAGTGGCACCTTCTTTTATCTCACTTCCAGCTGCAACGCTTTGGCTCCATATCTCTCCATTTAATCTTGCTGGATTTTTCTCCTCTACAAATACAAGCACTATACCTAAGTCCCTGGCCATATTCTCTGCCTTATCTCTAGTGATTGCAGCATCATATGTAGCTCCATCTGGTGCTACAAAATCTGGGACAAACAACGTCTTTCCAGATGATATTACAACAGAAATAACAGCATTCCTATCTACATACACGTTCTTTTTATCCTGCTTTAACACAGTTCCCACTGCTAAATCATTCTCAGTGTATGTTGTCTTTATAGTGAGTCCTGCCCCTTGTGCATTTTCTTTGTCCATCCATTGTTCTAATTCAAACTTTTGCATACCTGTATAATCTGTAATAGGAATCTTATTACCTAATGAATACCTCAGTTCAACCATTGTATCCTCAGTTATTAATGTCCCCTCTTTTACACTTTGATATATAAAATTACCTGCAGCCGCTGATGAATATTTTTGGACTACAGTTACAGCAATATCTAATTGTGCTGCTTTTGCCGTAGCTTGTTCTTGCGATAATGAACTAAAGGATGGCATGAATTTCTTAGGTCCAAGTGAAACTACCAGTTTAATCTCATCCCCTTTATGTACAATTTCATCTAAGGCAACACTTTGTGAAATAACGCCTGCTAGAGGTACATAATCATCATAATCTTCTTCAATTGTTAACTTTAATTCATTTTCTTCTGCAAATATATTACTTGCTGCTAAATCCATGGTTTTAAAATCTGGTACTTTTATCTCTACATTACTAGCATCTTCGACTCCCTTTGATACTACTATATAAATTGGTGTGCTTCTTTTTACCTTATCTACTACTGAATCATCATTTATTTCATATTTTATAACTTCTCCTAGTGGAACTTCCTCACTAAATTCAGTACTTATCCTAACCTTACTCATTTTATTTTCGGTAGCCCAGCTATCGATTTGGGCTTTAGTCATATTCATTATATCTGGCAGATCAAATTCTTTAGTCATATCAGGGCCTGTTGAAAGCACTACTTTTATGATATCACCTTTTTTTACATGGTCACCCGCTACTATACTTTGGGAAAGGATTTTTCCACTATCCACAGTATCGCTATATTGCTCTTCTGTTTGTGGAGTAATTTCATTTTCTTGTGCCCATAGCATAAAATCAGTTTTTGTCCAATTTGTAAAATCAAATACTTCTGTTTTTCCCATTGCTAAAAAAACATATATGATAATTGCAATTATTACTATTCCTACAAAACCAAACCCTATTTTGGGACTAAATTTTCTATTTTCTTTTATTTTTTTATTCGGGGTTACCCCTTCATTTTTCTCTATATTTTCTACTAATTTTTCAGATTGGTTATTTTTTTTACCATACATTTCTAAAAAATTGTTATCATTATTCATAGGCAATCTCCTTTTTTTATAATACAATATACTCTTTAGTTTTTTAAATATCATAATGGTAATATATTGGAAATATATTATTCAAACTTACATCTATACATGTCCAAAACTACTCCCCCAAGAGTTCTAGACATGTATAAATTAAGTTTCAATTAATATAGTATTTGTCTTCATCTAAACTCTAGTTCACTATATCTTTTTTCTTAAAGAAATAAGTTCCTAAAGCTACAAATATTACTGATAATCCAATTAACAATGAAACTCCGTACCCTGTTTTGGGGTCCACTCCACCCGGCAGATACATTCCTTCTGTAAATATTAAAGGCATATTGATGTATGGTACAGGTGTATATACTATCCACTTAAACTTTTCACTAAAAGCAATAATGCTCATTAAAATTAATGACCCCGCAAAGCAAATCAAAGGAATTGCTACTGATAAAGCCGTACTTCTTGTAACTATAGAAAGTAAATAAGCTACAGCTGCACCAAATATTATTGTAACCATACAAGCTAATATTTTTGGCATAATAAAGCTAAAAAAGCTAATTCCATTTATTCCACTTGATATTGAATAATTAGGATATGTCAAATCTGCAAAGCCATATATAAAACCATTCGCTAATAAGTTTAATATAACAGAAATGCCATAAGTAGCTAAAAATACAATCAATATAGCAAAGAATTTAGATAAAGCTACTTTTTTTCTAGTTTTTGGCCTTATTAGCAGCAATCGAATAGTCCCTGATTGAAATTCTTTTGCAATAGATTTACCACTTACTATAGCAGCGACTACGGCAAAAAGTAATGAATAAAATAGAAATCCAGTAACTTTATTTCTTGTGCTATCTTTAACATAGTTCATATCTGGTTTTTGCGTTTCAAGAGAACTATTTGCAACTAAAAGCTGCTCACTATATTCATTTATTTGTATTTCAATAGCCTTCTTATATTCATCATAATTATCATACCGTTGTTTCAATCCATTATTGTCATCGTTATATTCTTCTTGTGATACTGCTTCTGTATATTTTAAACTCTGCATAGCTCCTTCTTTATTCCTTAAAGCTATATCTTGCCATTTATTTGAGCCAGGAATAATGTCATGTTCTAATCTGTACTGCATTATAGGTAATTGTATTTCATTGATATTTTCAATACTAGTTCTAATTCCCTTAATTGTTTCTTCGTAGATCTTTTCATTTTCTGGTTTTTCAATTATATCTTTTTCTATCTGCTCAATTTGATCTTTATACTCTACAAGTTGGTTATTGTAATTGTCAATCTCATAATTAAAATAAGCCTCGTGATTATCATTATCAATTATATCACTTATAGTTTTAAGCTGTTCTTCATCTTCTTCATATTTTTCCATTCTCTCAATTTCGTCCATATCATAGTAAGTTTCTAAATAACTAGAATCACCAATATTTTGAGTAGATATATCTTTGCCAAAATACTCATCTTGATACATCTCTTGATTACTAATTATTAATTGCATTTCTTCAATGCTTAAATCCATATGGTCAAGTATAAACATTGATTTTAATAATTCATTCTTTTCATAAACCAGATTCATTCTGTAATCTTCATAACCAGTTAATTTTACAGCCACATCTGCATAAGAATTAATCATCATATCAAGATATTCTAATTTTAAGTCAGATTTTTCATCTGTTGCATTAGCTTCAACCTCTTCTTTTCTATATACCATATCTTGTATTTCCCAATAAAGAGGTGATTCAATAGGTATGATTACTCCATTAACTTCTAATTCTTCCTCATAGCCCCCATAATAGTTATCATTATTCCCAAAATTAACAAGCCCTAATAATGGAATTGCTATGGCACCTATTAATAATAAGCATAATAATACTATCTTACCTTTTGTACCAAACATATTCTTGATTTCAATACGTATTTGTTTTAGATATGCATTTATGTTTTTCATAATATCACCTTACCTTATTTGGCCTTTCGTTCCATTTGTAATCGAAATAAATTCATCTTCTAGAGTTCGTTTTTTCTGAGTAATCCATTGTATATCTATTCCTTCTTTATTAATCATCGTTATCATTTTTTGTGTTTCATTTTCCTTTATGGTAATTGCTACTTCTGATTCGACGAGTGTACATTTCATATCTGAGTCTTTAAATATTTCTTGAACTTTTTCATTATCTGAAGTAGTAAGCGTATAATCTATGAAGTTCTCTAAATTGCTTTCTTCCGAGCCTTCGCCAATTTTTCTTTCACCAATGAACTTACCATTATCAATTACATATATCTTGGTACACATAAGTTCTATTTCTGCTAGTAGATGACTTGAAACAAGTATCCCTGTACCTGAATTCTTAGCTAGAAATTTCAACAAATCTCTCATTTCCTTTATACCAATAGGATCAAGACCATTTGTAGGCTCGTCTAAAACAAGAAGTTTTGGTTGATGCAATAGCGCTTGCGCAAGGCCTACTCTTTGCCTCATTCCAAGAGAATATGTCTTAACTTTATCATCAATTCTATCGCTCATTTTAACAAGTTCTACTACTTGGTCAATTTCTTTTTTGCCAACATCATCATACATAGATGCATAATATTCAAGATTAGCTCGTCCAGTTTTTTCTTTATACAAATCAGGATTTTCAACTATCGCTCCTACGTCTTTCATAGCCTCTTCAAAATCAGTCTTTACGTTTTTACCACATATGCTAATTTCGCCTTCTGTGATATTAAATAATCCCATTACCATCTTAATTGTAGTAGTTTTTCCTGCTCCATTAGGCCCTAAAAACCCCACTATTTCACCAGAATTCACCTTAAGACTTATATTGTCTACTATGGTCTTACCTTTAATAACCTTGGTAAGGTTTTCAACCTTTAATAATTCCATAATCTTACCTACTTTCTGAATATTTTATGATTCATTTATTAGCTTTTAATACTGCTAGAACAGATTTAATTATAAAGAACTAATCTTACAAATTTGTTAATATAATTCTTACGAATTTCTTAAAATTTCATTAAAGTAACTCAACTTAAAAACAGACAAATTATCTAACATTATTCTTAACAAAATCACACAATTTATTATATCATTTTATATCACATAATTAATATCTTTATGGAAAACGTAACCTAACTGTAACCAGATTTATTCCATCGAAATACATAATATCAACAAATTTTAATATCTTACTCAATAAAAATTCAAATATTTCTTATAAAACAAAATCAGCCACTTTAGTGCCTGATTTACAGTAGTAGTTACTTATTTATATTTTTATTCCTTTTAGATTAATTATTCTTATTTTTAAAGTAAATTAGTATTCTTTCCCTTGAGTTACGATGGTATCATCATAACTAATCCAATCACTCATACTCCCTACATAAAGTCTAACTTTATATGAAATTTCATCTAAAATGAGAAAATTCACGGCACCATCTATACCTGACCCACAATACACTATTATTTCTTCTGCTCCTTTTACAAATGAGAAATTTTCTTTTAAGAGGTTTACATCCTTTAAAAATCCTTTCTCATCTATATTATAATGCCACGGAAGATTATAAGAAGTGGGTATATGCCCTTTTTTACTATATAGAGGTTCATATTCACCAGTGTATCTATTTTCATCTCTAGAATCAATCAGAATAATATTTTCATTATTCAATGCTTGTTTTACATAAGATATATCACAGAAAATATCTTCATTTATCGCTTTAACTATATTTCCATTTAATTTTTTGTTTGGTATATTCTTTGAAGTAGGGAACTCCAATTTTCTCCATTCTGTTATGCCGCCTTCTAACACATATACTTTTTCTATACCTAGGTATTTAAGTTGATAAAATGCTCTACATGCGCTATAAAGTTTTTCATCATAAAAAACAATAGTCGAATCTGTATTTATACCTATATCTTCAAGTTTTTTTATAATAACAGCTAGGTTAGGTAAAGGTCTTGCGCCTCCATGGCAGCCTGCTTTATCTGAAAGGTCTACATTAATATCTAAGAAATACGCACCTTCTATATGATTTTCCGTATAATCTTTTAGTCCTACACTGGCATCGAATAAATTAAATCTACAATCAATTACAAATAGATTTTTATCCGCAATATGATTTTTAAGCCAATTACAACTTACAATATTTTTCATTCTCCAATTCCTTCTTTCAATATTTTTTATAACCTAATTATACTATATACAGGAATAAAATAGATAAAAATAATACAAGAAGTAACTTATATAAGCTTTCCTCCTAATGCTAAATACTGATCAAATATCAATCTACTAACCTTAGCACTAAAAACAGTTGCAGGATGTTCAGAATAATACATTGTATCACTAAAATTTTTGTTGAAAAGTACAATTACATACTTCCCATAAGGCGTAGATACTATGCCGCCATCATTTCTACAAGCATCCATACTACCACTTTTAGAGGCAACATAAATAAGTTCTTCTTCTCCTGTATCTTCACTATCTAAAAAAAATGGTGGAAAATCCTTTGTAATCGCAGTATTATAGTGTTGTTTCTTAAATATTTCTAGCATACTCTTTGAAGCTTCAGTACTAATCAATTCTTCATTACAAATCATCTCGAAAATTCTTCCATAATCATGAGGAGTTGTAGTTCCTAACTTATCGTATTTTTCAAAATTGATTTTATTATGTAGAAGGGTATCTTTAAATCCTTTAGCTTGAATAGATGTATTGATTGTATCAATTTTTAGATAGTCAATCATCATATTAGTAGCAATATTATCGCTAACAATAATCATTAAAGTTGCCACATTAAAAACAGATAAACTAGTGCCATATTCCAAACTTCTTATAACACCACTTCCATCTATTTCATTTTCCTTATCATATATCAACATATCACTTAATTTTTTATTTCCTTTTTCAACTTCATCGAATAATGTAGCTAAAATAAAAGTTTTTATGCAGCTAGCCGTTTCATATTTCTCGTGTATGTTTATTTCTAATTTATTACCCATAAAATCGTTAATATAAATTCCCATGGTACCATCATAGCTAGCCAATTCCGCTTTTATTCTATCTTGTAAGGTTATTCCCTTCACATGTATCCTTCCTTTTCTTTGCAATATTTCTAACTCAGCTTTGAAAACATTCACTTTTAATTTAGATTTTTAAATATTAACTTCATATTACTAAAATAAACTTCCTGCTGCTTTAAAAATCTGAGGTAAGTCTTCTCTATAATCAGAATCAGCTGGGTTCAAACTATTTATAACTACTCCGTCGCTACCATTTTTACCTGTAGAATGCACAATTTTATCGTTACCTATATACATAGCAACATGCCCCTTATAAAAAAGTAAATCTGCAGGCTTTATATTTTCAAATTCTATCTCATGTATTGGAAATCCTTCAACAATACTTGCATCTCTATATATGTCTATTCCATTAAGCATATACGCCATAGAACACAAACCAGAACAATCAATTCCAAGGGTAGTCTTACCGCCCCAACGATATTGAGTTCCCATATAGCTTAGGGCAGCGTCTACAATATCCTTACGTAATTTTCCTTCCTGAGTAATATCCCACTCATTAATATAATTAACAATAAATTTATCCTTTATATAACCTTCTCTACCGTCGCATAGCAAAACTTTAACCCAACCATTTTGGTCTGCTTTTTCAAGAACTACAACTATTGCTCCTTTAGTTAAACTAATCAAACATATCCCTTGAACCTTTGGCAGAGATAATATATCCGCATATCCATGCAAAATTACTTTTTTATCTCCTTTTTCCCAAAATTTAATTTTATCTTCATCTAATATTAAATCTGAACTATGTACATATCCTGTATATCTATAATGAGTCTTAATTTTATACCAGTTTAAATCGGACTCCTCTAATATTTCTACCTTCATTCCATATATGGCTTCGTCTAATAACTCACTTTCCCTAGTTTCTTTTCCCCTTAGTGATGCTATAGCTTTATTTACTAATGCGTACTTAATGTCAATCAACACCTTTCTTAAAATTTACATAATATTTTATATTCATTTGTTTGCATAATACTCATATACTAATTTTGATACTCTGCCTATCCATTTCTTTCCGTATTCTTCGTCTGGTGCCTCAGTTACAAAAGCTCCAAAATAATAATTAACATCTTTCAGATAAAAAATACCTACATCGTGTTTTAAAAAATCAAGACTTCCTGTTTTATGTGCTACTACAATTTCATCATTTATATAACGCATAGAAAGTCCTTTAGCTCTCTGTCTCCTTAAAACACTAATTGCATAATAACCCAAATCAGCATTTAACATATTTCTATCAAAAATAGCTTTATAAATAGTCTTCATGTCACCTGCAGAAGTATAATTATTTTTACCATTTTTTATAGCCTGAAAGTCAAGCATCTTTCTCTCGAGTATCGTGTTTTTTAATGAATGTCGAACACAAAAATCATTTATCCTATCCATAGTAACAAAGTCAATCAAACAATTTGTGGCAGTATTGTCACTATTAATAATCATCCAAACCAATAGTTCATCTAAAGTATATTTTGAAGGCCCATACTCAAAAACTTTCGAATCATCTAGTATAGAAGCGTCAGAAACCTCTATTATAGAACTGAGAGAAACCTCTCCCCTATCTACCATCTCTAATATAGCAATCATAATAGGAACCTTGATGATACTAGCTGAAACCATTTTGTTTTCTGAATTATACGAAACCAAATTTTCATTATTATCTAAATTTTCAATAACTAAAGATATATTTGCATAAGACTCATTTATTTCCTTAGTTATTTCTGATATCAACTCTTTCTTGTCCATGCAATCATTACTCCTTAGCCTTTTCTTTATAATCCAAAGCTACTTTTTCATCAAAACTATCACCATCAGTAATAGCTGCTAAATCTCCTACTTCAGTGTAGTCAGTACCATCATAAGAAACAAAAGTATTTGGTGTTATAGTATTACTTATACGAACTTCTGGATTAGTTAGTTTAATCTCTTACAACTTCTCTAATTGTTTGCATAGAAAGATCTACTGATGCAATTTCATCTGCACATCTTTTTAGCTCTTTTTCTATAGTTTTTGTATATTTTATTGTGTGTTTATATTTGATTTGGTGTTCGAGACTAGCCCAGCAATCTAGGGCTATTGTACGAATCTGGATTTCCACAGCTATACCTTCTAGCTCAGGTGTATTTACCTCTACTATAAGATGGTAGCTCCTATAACCGTTCTGTTTTGGATTGGAAATATAATCCTTTTCTTTTATTATTTCAAAATCCCTCTGAGCCTTTATAAAATCAACAACATCATAAACACTATCCATAAAACTGCATACAACTCTTATTCCTACAAGATCTGTAAGATTCCTAATTGCTGTTTCTAAGTCTGTTTCTAGCTCTTTTTTAAGCAGCTTATTTCTTACACTCTTAGCTCCTTTAATTCTTGATTTACAATGTTCTACAGGATTTTCTCCTGTTTTATTTTTCTGATTTTGTTTATACATTTCAATCTTTTCTAATACATATTCCTTGGCAGATATTAACTCATCTAGTTTATCCTGATAAAAATCTATTTCTTCCTTCTCTATATTATGACCCAATTTATTGCCTCCTTTTTATTGTAGTGTTAATTGTGGAATGTGAAGTTAAGAATCATTTGCTTCAGTTTCCATTTCTCACACCTAAATCTTCAATATTCAACCTTGGCACCTCACAATTCACTCTTCACACTTTTATAAATTAGCTGTTATTACGATAGATTTGCCATCTTCACTTTTGGCTGTTATTTTTCCTTTGTTTGCAGTTACTATTGTTTTAGCTATAGAAAGGCCTATACCAAAACCTCCTGTTTTGCTGTTCCTTGAAGCATCAGCACGATAAAATCTATCAAATAAAACATCAAGGTTACCCTGCTTAAGATTATCTGCTTCATTACTCACAGAAATTATATTTTGTCGTCCCTGCTTCTTTAACGCAACTTTTATCTCGCCTTTATCGATTGAATATTTAATTGCATTATCTAAAAGTATAGAAATAAGCTGCCTAATTGACTTTTCATCACCTTTGTAAGTAATATCTTTTTGGATATTTAAAAAAATCAATTTCCCCTGAGATTTTGCTAAAGAAAAGAAAGGCTGAACACTTTGTGTAATGGCATCTGAAAGGGAAAAATCAGTTATAATCGCCGAAGTATCATCTTCTTCCATCCTTGCTAGTGACACAAGTGTCGTAGTTAAATCCGATAGTCTTGATACCTGATTTTTAATACTTTCCGTCCACTCACTGTCACCCTTTTCCAACTCCAAAACTTCTGCACTTGCATTTATAATTGCTAGTGGCGTTTTAAGTTCATGGCCTGCATCAGTAATAAATTGTTTCTGTTTTTCAACACTTTCTGCGACAGGTTCTATAACTTTCTTAGAAAAAATCACAACAAGTAAAATAACAGCTACTGCCCCTATAACTGAAATTACTATACTATTAAAAGAAAATATTTGCAAGGTTTCTATTAATTCAGTACTATCTAGAAAAACAATAAACTTGTCTCCATCTTTATCCACAGCCTTGTACCTATATACTCCTATATAACCTTTTGAACTATTGCTCTCAATTACTTGTAACGCTAGAGCCACACCGTCCTCCGGACTTATGGCCGCTATCTTACCTGTATAAATATCTATTACTTCATTATTTGAATTAATTTTCACAGTAAAATATCTTGTACGAAAAGGAGTTTCTGCACTTAAATTATAAACATAATTTTCCAGTTCGTTAGTATCAGGAAAATACCCTTCATTCTCAATTATTATATCAATAATTCCATTCACTTTATTATTAACTTCCATATAATTAAAAATATTTATTGAAAGCATTATAGTAGTTATAACGAAAATGACAGAACCCATAGTTATGAAAATAAACTTTCTTCTTAATTTTTCAATCATTTTAGAACCTCCAATGAATACTCTCCATTTCCAAATTCTTCAATATGCACATCTGCATTCAAAGATGAAAGCTTTTTTCTAAGATATGAAATATAAACCCATACAATATTTGTCTCCGCTTCACTGTCATCTGCCCATATTTTCTCCATAAATCTCTCAGTTGTAATAGAATGTCCTGGATTAATCATCAGCATCTCAAGCATTTGAAATTCTTTGTTTGCAAGCCTAAATCTTCCATGCTCTGAAGAAATTTCAAAATTTGATCGGTTCAAATTGACACTTCCTACTGTTAAAGTAGACTTTGTAACTTCACTTTGACTTCTTGTCATAGTTCTAATTCTAGCTAAAAGCTCTTTTGTAGCAAAGGGTTTTGTAAGATAATCATTTGCTCCACTATCAAGACCAGCTACTCTGTCATCAATTTCTGCCTTTGCTGTTAACATAAGGACAGGAACATTATCTCCTTTTGCCCTTATAGTTTTTAATACAGTTATTCCATCTATTTTTGGCATCATTATATCTAATATTACTCCATCATAATTTTCAGTTTCAAGATACGCTAGTGCTTCCTCTCCATCATAAGCAGCATCTACTGTATATTTACTATATTTTAAAATGGCAACTAGCGCTTTAGATAGTTCTTTTTCATCCTCCGCTAAAAGTAATTTCATCTTTTTCAACCCCTTTTTAAATTTATGTTAAATCAGTTTTATAACTATATACATAATACTATAAATTCCTTAAATATAGTTTAAATTTAAGGAATTTATTTAATAATAACCTTGTTGTAACTAAATAATTCTACACTACTGTAAAATTATTTAATAATTTCTTAAAACAAAACAATAAATCAACATAAGCTTGGGGACTTAGAGTATAATTTTAGTAGGCAAAGATAGTATAAAATACTACAAAAAATATTAAAGGAGATGCAAAAGCATCTCCACAATACATAAATTATCCATTATAATGAAAGTTGCGAAGCAAACATTAAGGTGGCGAAATTTATGTACGAATTAAGTTTAAATGAAAATGATTTAAGTTTCAAGAGTTTAGAGAAGAAACAAACTTGTATAAAAACAATCATGGGTCATATGTCAATAAATATGGTTGAAAGTATTTTAAGAAATGTAACAGATGTTTCTTATCAAAAGACTCCAAATAATATTGAGCTTATGTGTAATCAAAATATTAGTCACACGGCAGTGTGGCATGTAGTTCAAAAGTTTAGAGAAAAGTTAAATGAAAAAGAGCAAAGATAAGCCGAAAGGATCTAAAAGAAAGAAAAAAGAATTAAAGTTAGGAATAACTTATGAAGGTTGGAAAAAACGAAGCTATTGCAAAAATCAATATATAGTTGAGAATAAAATAGCTTGTGCAAGTTTTGAGAATTCAAGAAAGTTCAAGCAATTTTCAGATGCTACAATTGCAGAAGTCTATAATATGGATGAGATAGAAACGCGTATTGTTAATGGTGATGGTGCTAAGTGGATAAAAGCAAGTATGGGTGAGGAAGATGTGCATTATAAGCTTGATCCTTTCCATAAAAGCCAAGCAATTTCGAGAAATGTCCGGGATAAAAAAGAAGCACATAAATTAATGAAATTTTTTCATAGTGAAAAAACCAAAGAAGGTTTTGAAATGATAACTCAAATGTTAATAAGAGATAATTGTGATGAGAAAAAATATAATAAGTTAGTTAATCTATATAATTATTTTGCTGAAAACAAAGCGGCTTTAGTGCCATACCATTTAAGAGAAGAAATACAGTTGCCAGAACCTCCAGAAAGGCTTATGTTTAGGAATTCAGGAACAATGGAGCATAATATTTGTGCCGTTTTGGCTCAAAGAATGAAAGGTCGTAAAATGAGTTGGTCTATTAATAGCGCAACTAATATAGCGAAAATTTTAGCTGAAAAATTTAGTAATATGTTATTTGATAGCATTGCTGAAACATGTCATTGTGAGATGACGAAAAATAAATTTGAAAAGATATATTGCTAACTTTTACTTGACACAATCTCATTATCATGATTACTGGTATTCAACTTTTATTTACTTACTTTTGCTTAATTCTTCTTTTATCAAATTACTTATAGTTGGTTTACTAAAATAATATCCCTGACCGAAATCACAATTAATATCACTTAAAAATTTAAATTGCTCTTCAGTTTCAATTCCTAATGCTCCAACTTCAATATCCAAGCTTTTTGCTATATCAACAATAGTCATTATTATTTTCTTATTATTATCTTCATTCAAATGATCTAAAAAACTTTTGTCGATTTTAAGCTTTGAAACATACATATTATTAAGGGCAGATATAGATGAATATCCTACTCCAAAATAGTCTATCGTTATATTTACCCCAAAACTACGAATGTGTCTCAGTATTTTTCTTAAATAATCCATGTTAATTCCAGAAATTGTTTCTGCAACTTCTAGTTCTAAAAATTTAGCCTCAAGCTTAGTTTCATCTAGTATATTTCTTATAATCTGAGAAAAATTTGATTGCCTTAATTGTATTACTGATATATTAACAGAAGTAAAAATTGGCTTCCTACCTTTTAATTGCCACTCCTTGTTTTGCATGCAAGCGGTTTTTAAAACCCAGGCACCTATTTTATTTATATCCCCTGTTTTTTCTGCAAGTGGTATAAATTTTGATGGCGATATATTCCCAAGCACTGGGTGCTTCCACCTTATAAGCGCTTCTACCCCAATCATTGCATAAGTATTCATATCAATAATTGGTTGGTAGACTAAGTAAAATTCTCCTCTTTCTAAAGCATTCACTAGTTGGTTAGATAAAGTAAAATCTTCAGAAAAGTTTTTCCCCATATATGAATCATAAAACACTATTCTATTTTCACCATTTCCTTTATTTTCTTTAGCCTTATTGATTGCTAAATTCAAATTCTTCATTAATACTTCTACATCTTCTTTATTATTTTCAACCTTAGAAATTGCTATACTGAGGTTTACATATATATTATGGTTATCTATTTTTATAGGTTCACTAGTATTTTTAATAATGGCTCTACCAATATATTCTAGTTGTTCCCTGTCCAATTGCTTATTAATTATTATTGTAAATTCATCTCCACCTATCCTTGAAACAACACCTTTATTTTCTATGGTGCTAATCAACCTTTTGGCTATTTCTTTAAGAACTATATCACCGGAGAAATTTCCAAGGGTATCATTTACATTCTTAAAGTCATCTATATCTAAATAAATTACTGCAAAATTTGTATTTCCATTATCTATTTCTTTCTTCAATTTATTAACAAATGACCATCTATTATTCAATCCTGTTAGTGTATCTTTATAAGCTAATTCATTTATCAGTTTATCTCTTTTTTTATTTTGCGTAATGTCACTTAATATTGCAATGAAATTACTAATATTCTTATCATCATCCCTAATAGACGTAATGTTCAAATATTCAATAAAAATATTTCCATTCTTATTTTTATTATATAACTCACCTTTCCATTCATCTTTTTTCAAAATAGCTTTCCACATGTTTTCGTAGAATTTTTTATCATGAATGTTTGATTTTAAAATCCTAGGATTTTCACCTATAGCTTCATTTTTTGCATATCCCGTTATTTTGGTGAATG
The DNA here is from genome assembly GCF_054819755.1 of Clostridium sp. DL1XJH146. Taxonomy (NCBI): domain Bacteria; kingdom Bacillati; phylum Bacillota; class Clostridia; order Eubacteriales; family Clostridiaceae; genus Clostridium; species Clostridium sp. DL1XJH146. Next base: position 27,738 of record NZ_JBTVVN010000007.1, on the reverse strand, counting down.
CATCATTTACCCATTCTATAGTTCCATTTTTATCTGTTATCATTATGCCTTCAGCCATTTGAGCCATTGCTTTCTCTACGAATATCAGTTCATTTTGAATTCCTTTTTTTTCACTAATATCTGTGAAAGTAATCATTTTGCCTATCTGTATCCCATGGCTAAGAACAGGATAAAAGGATAAATTCAAATCTGAAATAGTCCCTTGATTAATCTCATTTTTCCCCTCTTTAGTTATTATAACTCCTTTATTCACTTCATAGAGAGCCTTGTTTATATCTCTTTGAAGTTGTGCATTATTCGAAACTATATATTTAGGATCCCTATTTATAATATCCTCTTTTTCTAATTGAAATAATTCTAAAAAACTCTTGTTACAATCTATTACTTTATTGTCATTATTCAAAACTAAAGTTGCCAAATTTGAATTTAAGAATACTTGATAAAAAAATGTATTGTCAGTTCTATTTAAACTCGCATCAAAAATCAAAGAATACAGGTACTGTTTTTTTTCAATTTGTACAAAAGTATTATAAACTTCTACTTCTCGTATATCACCATCTGCTAACTTATGTTTAAAATTAAAAAAGTTCCTTTTTTGATTCTTAGCAAGTTGTATTTCATTATGCATTTCTTGTTCACTAGATATACTAATATCATCGATGTTTAGTTTTAGAAATTCACTTTTTGAATATCCATAATATTCTAATGCTCTACTATTGACATCAACTATATTTCCAGTTTTTGAATCAATTACAATCATAGTAAATCTATCATTACTAAAAAAGTCAACAGGCAAATTCAAATCTTCAGATATTCTTTTAGCGAATAATTTTACATATTCATTTGTAAAACTCATATTATAGCCTCCTTATTTTAGTATCTAAATAGTACTATTTTAGAAATCCTTAAGTTAAATCCATTTAAGTTTAATATTTACTTAACCTTAATTAAATAATATCATAAAACCCACTTATCAACAATGCTATTTTATCCCATAATTCGCATAGAAAGTAATTCTTTTACTTGTCCTAAAGAATTTGTATAAATAAATTAGCCAGCTATATTCCTAATTTCTTAGAATCTAACAGGCTATGTTTTTTAACATTAGTATTAAATTTATTGTTTAATTCTTAACATTATATTTTTCATAAATAAAAACTGCCAATGAATATTTCTACTCACTGTCAGTTTTTTTATTATTATTTATTTCTCTAAACTTTTTTCATCTAATAAGTAGATTTTATCAGCATATTTAGATTCATCTGAAGTCTTTAGCTCAGAATTTTTAGCTAGTTTTTTAACTTGAGCTCCTGATACATTGGGTTTGACAATGCATCCAGCTCCCGCCACACAGCCTCCTGGGCAAGCCATTCCTTCAAGTAGATATCCATCATATTTACCTTTTGTAGCATCTTTTAGCATTTCCTTGCATTCTCTTAGTCCATCTGCAGCCTTCATTTTCACTTTTCTATCAGGGTGTTCCTTCTCTATCAAGTCAGCAACAGCTTTAGCAACTCCACCTGCTACTGCAAATCCTCTTCCTGAACCCGTTGCTTCATTACTTAAACTATTATCTGTATCTATTATCTCCACTTCTTTTGATGCTAGTATGCCAGATAATTCTTCAAATGTAATTACAAAATCAACTTCACTTTTCACACTTTTTCTAGAAGCTTCTAATTTTTTTGCACTGCATGGTCCAATGAAAACAATCTTTGCATTTTTATTTTTTTCTCTCACTAATCGAGCAGCAAAAACCATTGGCGTTAAAGCCATTGAAATATTTTCCACATTATCTGGATATAATTTTTTAGCCATAACAGACCATGAAGGACAACAGGATGTACCCATAAAAGAAAGTTTCTCTGGAACATTTTCTAAGAAATCTTTAGCCTCATCAATTGTACAAATATCTGCTCCAATAGCAACCTCAATTGCATCTTTAAATCCAATTTGAAGCATTGCTTTTTTAAAATCATTAAATCCAATATTATTTCCAAACTGCCCCCTATATGCCGGAGCCACAATGGCTATTACGTCTTCCTTTTGATTAATTGCCTGGATTAATTGGAATATTTGACTTTTGTCTGATATTGCTCCAAAAGGACAATTTACCAAACACATTCCACAGCTAACACATTTATCGTAATCTATTTCTGCTCTACCGTGTTCATCAGAATGTATTGCATCTACTCCACAAGCTGCTGCACATGGTCTTTCATGTTTTATTATTGCAGAATACGGACATGCTTTAGCACATAATCCACACTTGATACATTTTTCCTGATCAATAACACTTTTCCCTTTAACCATACTAACAGCATCCTTAGGACAAACTTCTACACAAGGATGTGCAAGACAACCACGACACATATTTGTAACTTCATAACTATCTGTAGGACAAGAATCGCAAGCAAATTTTATAATATTTATAAGTGGTGGTTCATAATATTTCGAAGGTTTTGTTGCCTCTTGTAGCCCTTCTGTAATTGGTCTTGGTCTATCATTTGGCCTCATATTAAGTCCCATGGCCAAACGTATACGTTCGCTGACTATCGCCCTCTCTAGAAATATACTTTCTCTATATTTACCCATTTCTCCTGGTAGAATTTCAAATGGAATGTTTTCAATTCTATCTAAATTGTCTTCAAAAGCCATTTTGCTTACGGCTGTAAAAACTTTGTGTCTAATATTAGCAAGTGTTTTATATTCGTATTTCATGATAACTCCTTTTATATATTGTTTTTTGAATCTTTAATACAATTTATTAGTAACTTTTATTATTTACTCTTAACATTAGCTAATTTATTATCTACATGTTGTTATTTTCTAATATTAACATATAGAAATTATCTCCTAGGTCGTACTCCTTAGACAGTAATATATTCTCTTTCAAAAAATACCCAGTTGCCTCATCAGAGCTTAAACGATGTGAAGCTGGCGGTCCCATTGGAGTATCTTTCTTTTTAAAGTCTACTACCATGACTCTTCCTTTTTCTTTTAGGATTCTTTTAATTTCTATTATGAATTTAGGGATATCTTTTATCTCATGTAGTACCGTCACAAGCATAAACAAATCTACAGCGCTATCCTCACATTCAATACTATCCTTTTCAACTTTAATAGTTTCTACATTGGTTAATGATTCTTTCGTAGCTTTTTCATTAATAATCTCAAGCATTTCTATGCTTATATCCATTGCAAGAACTTTGTTTTCAGTTATCTTTGCGGCTTCCACTGTGAAAATCCCAGTTCCAGCACCGTAATCACACACCAAATCATTTGAAGTAATTAGAGCTTTATTTAATGTGTTTTGAATATCTAACTCTCTAACTCTTTCTGCGTTTTCGAATTTCGTATGTTTTTTACTCATATTATTTCCTTTCCTTCATTCCCTTTTAGTTTATGGTTCTGTTTTCAAAAATTATTTTCCCATATAGTTAATATCCCTTGATAAAATAGGAACCTTTTTCTAATACTAACTTCATTTTAGACATTATGTATTCATACCCTTCTTCATCATGTGGTTTAGTACATTGTGAGCAATCTTTCATATCATTTGTTATTTTGTAATTTCCACCACATTCATCTCCTAACATATATAGTGGGCAATAACAAAACAAACAATTGAATTTATCTTCGTCTACACCTTTATGACAAGGAAAATATTCACACTTCTTATTCTGATTAAACTTGTAATGGTCCATAAGCTGCTCCTTCCTATTGAAATTCTAACACAATTAATCAATAGCATTAACTAATTAATTTAGCTTATATCACTCCTTATATTGGAATGATATAATGATTGCATATATAGATACTTTTGTAAAGACCTTTAATTTAAATAGTGACTATCTTTTTTGATAGTCACTATTCCTTCAACATTTATTTTTAATGCTTAATTTTCTGAATAACAATTTCTTTCATATTCTAGCTACTAAATTGTATTATTCAATCACTTCTCAGCTATCCACTTTTGGATTTCCAGTATAATTTCATTACCATATTTGTCTTTCAGTTGGTCTAATTTACTTATAATGCTTTCATTTGTAAATTTTACTCCCTGCAACTCTTTTTTCATATCCAAAACTAGCTTTGGATTCATTGCATCAGAATAAACTTGTACTTCATTGACATAAGAATCTTTTAAATTAAAAAGAAATTCAATATCTCCAAAATCAAATCTAGTATGGAACTCTATCTGAAAATTAGGAGTCTGTCCATATCTCCACTGCCAAGAAGAATACTTCTCATAGATACTTTTTAATTCATCCTTAGATTCATCAAAACTTTTTACAATTGTCTCCTCGATACTAGCATAATATTTTTCTGCAAAACTCTCTATTAATGCTTGGCTTAACTTTTCTATAGTCAACTCAGGATTTATATCTTTAAGGTTAACCACTCTTGATTTTACAGATTTAATTCCTTTAGATTTTATTTTTTCTTTGCTAACGTTAAGATACTGAGCCAATTTTATCATATCTGCAGAAACTAACAGTGTACCGTGATGATAACATCTATCCTTATCATAATAAAAAGCATTTCCGGAAAACTTCTTTTCATCTGTTACTATATCATTTCTTCCTGAAAATTCCGCCTTTATTCCAAGCTTATTAACAGCATTAATTATAATCTTTAATTGTTTTTCAATACTAAATAAGTTTTCTTTCATAATGAACGTAAAATTCAAGTTTCCCAAATCATGATAAACTGCGCCTCCACCAGATAGTCGCCTCGCAAGTTTTCCCCCATCCTCTTCTAATTCCTTATACCTACATTCTCTCCAAGGATTTTGATTTCTTCCAATAACAACAGTATTCTTATTTTGCCATAAATACAGTAGTACTTCATTGTCCTTAACATCATAAAAAAGATTTTCTTCTAGAGCCAAGTTGTACCATGGGTCATAACTTAAGGATTTAACAATTTTTAATATAGGTCTACTTAGCAAAATGTAGAGCTCCTCCTTCTACTGATAAAAAACCTTCATATATTACTTCTGCTGTAGTTGGATGTGCAAATATTGTTTCTGTTATTTCCTCTGTAGTTACACCATTTTTCATAGCAACAGTTAATGTAGAAATTAAGTCAGCAGCATTTAGTCCAACTATAGATGCACCTAATATCTTATTAGTCTTTTTATCTTTTACAATTTTAATAAATCCTTTATCATCTCCCATAGCAAGCGCCTTTCCATTTGCAGCATATGGGAATTTACCAACTTCGATATCTAACTCTTTTTTAACTGCATCTCTTTCTGTCAGTCCAACTGAAGCAATTTCAGGGTGAGTAAAAATCGCACTTGGAACAACATTATAATCCATCTCTTTAATTTCTCCCATTATATTTTCTATGGCTACTATACCTTGATGAGAAGCTACATGAGCAAGTTGAATTTTATTAGTAACATCACCAATTGCATAAATGTTTTCAATATTAGTTTGCATTTTACAGTTTACTTTAATTCCTCTTTTATTGTCATTTAACTGGATTCCTGCTTTATCTAAACCTAAATTCTCTAGGTATGGTTTTCTTCCAACAGCCATTAAAATTTTATCTGAAGTTAAATATTTTGATTTCCCATCCTTTGTGAATCTAACTATAATTTTATTATTTTCAGTATCAATTATTTCTTCAACTTTAGAAGAAATATATAATTTAATTCCTAATTTTTGAGCAGCTACTTCAATTTCTGAAATGACATCATCATCAAGAACTGCAAGTATTTTATCCAAATATTCTACTACAGACACCTTAACTCCAAAAGAAGCAAATATGAAGGCAAATTCCATACCTATAACTCCGCCGCCAATTATAGTAAGTTTTTCAGGTAAATTTTTCATGTCTAATATTTCTTTACTTGTAACTATTTTTTTAGAATTCGCTCCTGGTATTGGAAGATTTACCGTTTCTGATCCTGTAGCTAGTATAATATTTTTACTATTGATACTATATATATATTCCTCTGTTTCAGCTTCAACCACGTTATTACTTTGTAATTTTCCAGCACCTTTTATTAGTTTAATGCTATTCTTTTCAAAAAGATATTCAATTCCACCTACAAGTCTATTCACAACTGTATTTTTTCTATCAATAACTTTTACCATATCAACATCAAAATCATTTGCAATTAATCCATAACTTGCAGCTCCTTTTATTTCATTAAAAACTTCAGCAGAGCGAACCAAAGCTTTTGTAGGTATACATCCCCAGTTCAAGCAAGTTCCACCTAAACTCTCTTTTTCAACCACAACTACTTTTGCGCCCATTTTTGCAGCTTTTATAGCAGCAACATATCCGCCAGGCCCTCCTCCTATAATTGTTATATCACTATCAATCTTTTTAATTCTTTTCGAATTCTCTTCAACTATACTATCAACTGCTGCTTCATCAGCTCTTTCAATGGTAAATAATAAATCATTAATTTTTACGTTGTCGCCCTCTTCTACTTCTATACTTTTTATAATTCCTGAGAACTCAGCTTTAATCGATGTGCTTCCTTTTTTTGTCTCTATGGTTAATAGTTCTTCATCTTTTTCTATCTCATCACCTATATTGACACTTATTTTACCTACTGTTCCTAGTTTTGCATTCTTTATTTCCATCAACATTTTTGTACCTCCATATTTTCTATAGTTACAAAAACAAAAACCAGCTTCGAAAAGCTAGTTTTTATTTTTATGTATTACTTTTCTATTGTTATTTTTGCTGCACCTAATTTTACTCCACCATTTATTGTGTCTCCAACAGGGCAAGTGTTTTCAACAAATTTAACAAACTGATGAATTCTTTCTTCTGAAGCATTGCTTTTAATATGGAAATTAAATCTAATGTCTTGATAGCCTTTTCTTACTTCATCATTTAATCCCATAAATCCATCAGTATCTAAATCACCTTCAACCTCAGTCCAAAATTCTTCTAATTCAATTTCAAAATGTGGTGCAAATGCTGAAGCTGCAATAGTTTGGCATGCTCCAAGACTACATAATAACAATTCAACAGGATTCATTCCTGTATTTGTGCCACCTAATTGTATTGGTTCATCAATAATTAATTTGAATCCTCTTGATTCAGCCTCAACTGATAGTCCTCCTGTGCTCTTTGCTATAGCTTTAAATGTTTCCATTGGCATAAAACCACTCCCTTTTAAATTAATTAGTATACTAATTAGTAGTATAGCATCTATTTTAGAAATTTCAATACTTATATTACTAATTAATAAATTTTTAACAATTTTTTTTTATTACAGGAGAAATAAAATGCAGCGCAAATACTACCGAGGAAATAAAAAAATAATTCCCTATTCAAAAAAAAATTAAGGTAAGTGTATCAATTTTACACTTACCTTAATTTGTGTCCTCATCTGCATTTTTAGCCATTATATCCAAAACCTTATAAAAAACTTGAAATTCCTCTTTACTGATTCCTTTAGAAAAAACTAAACTCACTTCTTCTGCAATTGGCATTAATTTTTTTATTCTTTCTTGACCCTTTTCTGTTAAAGATAAATATGTAACTCGTCTATCTTCATTATCTTTTGTCCTCTCTACTAGTTCTTCCTTTTCCATTCTATCAATAAGTCTAACAATGGTGGAAGCTTTTAGGTCCATTTTATCTGCTAATTCTCGTTGATTTATCTTGTCAAATATATTTAAATTGTACATAACTAACCATTGAACCCTAGTAGAACCCTCCGAAACTAATTTTTCATTAAAGGAGTCACCTAACTTTTTTGCAACCTTATTTGTAATAAAAACTACACAACTTTCAACATTAAACATATTACTTCTCTCCTGACATCATATAACTCTATTATATAAGTTTTTGAAATTAGATTCAAATTATACCTATTTTATATTTCTAAAATCATTCCTAAATTTGGCGTAAAATAACAAGTTTTTTCTCTTTTTATTTAAGTAATTCATTTATACCATATTTTTGTATTTTTTTCAGTGTTTTCTTCGAACCTCTTTTTATATCCTTTTCTAATTTTCGTTCCTTAAAACTTGTAAATAGAGAATTCAAATCATAATCTTCTGGATACAAATCTTCTCTTCGAGCTTCTAACTTAATTAAACTAATATTCAAAGTTTTAATCTCATCATCTATATAAACTTGAATATTGTTCTCCTTATCTTTTTCTTTATATATAAGTCCACTTTTTTTCAAAAAATTAATATACACTCTATCGCCAACGTTAAAATAATAATAGCTTTTCTGCTTCTCATATTTCTGGTTTTTTCTTATTCTTCCTTGTTCTACAATGGACACATCGTAATTTTTATCAGACATATATTTCTCTGCCTGTTTTAAGACCTTAAAATTTATACCCATTTTTTTAGAAATCCATAAAGCATTACTTTCCCCTGATTTGCCAAGCGCTAACTTATATAAAGGTTCTAATGTTTCCTTATCAAATTTCATTGCTGCGTTTTCAAAATCTGGATGCATAGATGAATAATTTTTAATTTCATTGTAATGAGTTGTAGCTATTGTAATGGCACCTTTTTTATATACATCTTCTAGAATTGCAATAGCTAATGCAGCACCTTCACTTGGCTCGGTTCCGCTACCAATTTCATCAAACAATAATAATGTTGATTTATTGGCTTTATTAATACATTTTGATAAATTTTGCACATGTGAAGAAAATGTACTTAGTGCATTTTCAATACTTTGGTCATCTCCAATGTCAACAAATATTCTTTCGAAAATTGAAATATTTGTGCCTGTTACACATGGAATATGAAATCCTGATTGTACCGCTAAAGTTAGTAGCCCTATGGTTTTTAATACTACCGTTTTGCCACCAGCATTAGGCCCTGTAATAATTAATGACCTAAAATCTTTTCCTATTTCAATGTTCAATGGAACCACATTTCCCTTAAGTAAAGGGTGCTTTCCTTTCACAATATTAATATAACCATGTTCATTTATTGAAGGCTCTATAGCATCAATTGACTTAGAATATTTACCTTTAGCAAATATCATATCGATATACGCTAAGGAATCAATATTCATTTTTATTGAATCTAAATTATCATACACCAATGCCGTTAAACTACATAAAATTCGATATTCTTCATTAGTCTCATTACTTAATAATGTATTCAATTGATCTGTAAACTTTCTAACACTATTAGGTTCCATAAAAGCAGTTTTATTTTTACTCTCAATAACAACCCCATCTACAAGATTTTTAGAAGACATCTTAATCGGTATTGTCTGACTACCATTTCTCATTGAAATAAAAAATTCTTGAATATAAGCTTCATTTTTCTTGTTTTTAAGAAATTTATTTAATCCTTCTTTTATTTTATCCTGGGTGTTTGAAATATGCCTTCTAATTGTTTTCAATTCCGAAGATGCTTCACTCCTTATCCTACCTTTATCTATGGTTGATTCGATTTCTTCTACAATTTTATAATTACTACGAATGCCTCTACACACGTTACATAAATATGGCGCATAAGACTCTTTGCTCTTCATATATTTACTTATTTTTTGACATCCCTCAAAAAAATCGTAAATCTGCATAAGCTGCTCTACATTTAGAATTCCATCTTTTTCAACATAATTGATAATATTCCTGATATTAGTAGTACCTGATATTCCTATATTTCCTGAAATATCCATTAGTTTTCTTGCCTCAGAGGTTTCTAGAAGCTTTTGTTTAACCGCATTAAGACTTGTTGACGGCTCTAATTTTTCGAGTAATTCTCTTCCTAAACTACTAGAACAATAAGTTTTTACTTCTTGAATTAGTAGTCTATATTGTATTTTTTCTATTGTATGATTATTCATATTTTCATTAATCCTTATTATTATTTGCTTATTTATTTTATTGCATTATATTATTTTATTCTCTTAAATCTTAACAAATAACACTAGATTTATATTTTTTAACTTCTATCAAATACATAGTATAAGCTACAATTCCTTTAAGCACACTTGATATTGAGATACTCATCCATATACCCATCACTCCAAAAGGTTCTATTAAAATCAAAGCTAAAGGAATTCTTAAACTTGTAAATATAACACTTATAGTAGAAGAAATCTTAGGTTTTCCTATACCTGTAAAGAAACCATTTGATATTATTTCTGTAGCACTAAATATTTGCGAGAAGGCTACAGCTTGCAGATAAGATTTGGTAATAAGTATAGTTTCTGCATCTCTTACAAATAGTTTAATAAATGGAGTACTAAAGAACATGAACATTATGCCCATTAATAAAGAATATACTATACCTATTTTCAAAGCTGAATTGTAGCCTTCTTTTATCCTATCGTATCTTCCAGCTCCATAATTTTGCCCAGTGAAGGCCGCTATTGCGCCATGTAACCCTCCTATAATCATAAATATTATCGATTCAATTTGGAGCCCTATCTTCTGTGCCGCTATTGCCTCAGATCCAAATATAGCTATTATCTTTGCAAGGAATATATTAATTACAGTAAATAAAAGTCTTTGAATCGCCATAGGAAACCCTAGAAGCATTATTTCTTTTACCTTCTCATAATGAATTCCGATTTTAAAATTAAATTTAAGCATACCAGAAGAATTAATAATATATAAACTAAACATTAAAATATTAGCTATCATAGTAGCTATAGCTGCCCCTCTAACTCCAAATTTCAAAGAATAAATCAATAATGGATCTAATATTATATTTGTAATCATACCTATAGCATTTATTTTAAAAGCTAATTTATTATTACCAAAACTACCTAATATTTTTGTATTTAATGTGTTGTAAAACACAAAAAACATAGTAGGCCCACTTAGCGCCAAATACAAAGAAGCATCTTTTTCAACTGAAACATTATTAATATTTAAAAACCCTATAAGATTTTGACCCGCAAAAATAAGTATAAACATAAAAATAACACCAATTATTGTATTTAATAAAATACCTGCATTAATATACTCTTTAACCTGGGTATCTTCTTTTTTTCCAATGGCATGAGCAACTTTTATTCCTGTGCCAATAACCACCATAGAGATTAGGGAGTTTCCAAGTCCCATAAATAAACTTGAAGACCCAACACTTGCAACTGCATTAGTTCCGAGTCCCCCAACCCATATAATATCCACTAAATTATAGGTAAATTGCAAAAGTGAACTCCCCATTATAGGTATTGAAAGCGTTGTAAGTACTTTTATAACTTTTCCTTCTGTTAAATCTATTTTCTTCATAAATTCATCCTTTGAGTAAAATTGTTTGCACTAAGGATTATACCATAAATGATTTGTTAATTCATGCTAGGATTTTTGCATTTTTAGCAAGTATTCTAGTAATTATTAAGTTTTTCTAGTATAATTTTAATGTGCGATTTGCTAAATAAAATAGCAATACAGCTATTTTTGTTTTACTGTATTATTTAAAAATAAATGTTAGAGGTGTTATTATGAAAATAACCGATATAAAGCTAGGAATAATCTCAATACCTCTTAAGACTCCTTTTAAAACAGCCTTAAGAACTGTAAGTAGTGTTGAAGATATAATTGTAAAAATAGAAACAGATACTGGACTTGTAGGATACGGTGAAGCTCCTCCAACAGGAGTCATTACCGGTGATACTACAGGTGCTATAATTGGAGCCATCCAAGAACATATAAGCAAACTTCTTGTAGGAAGAGAAATAGATAATATTGAAGAAATAATGAAAATATTAGATAAATCAGTAGTAAAAAATACCAGTGCTAAAGCCGCCGTTGATATCGCAATATATGATTTATATGGACAACTTTACAATGCTCCACTTTATAAACTTTTAGGTGGGTACAGAAAAGAAATCACAACAGATATAACTATAAGTGTAAATGAACCAGAAGAAATGGCTAAAGACAGCATCACCGCAGTTAATTTAGGATATGATACTCTAAAAATCAAAGTTGGATTAGATGCTAAAAAAGATATTCAAAGAATGAAAGCCATTAGACAAGCTATTGGCTATAATGTAAATCTAAGAATAGATGCTAATCAAGGTTGGACTCCAAAAGAAGCTATTTATACCTTAGATGAGATGCAAAATCAAGGATTAAATATTGAATTTGTTGAGCAACCCGTTGCTGCTCATGACATTGTAGGCCTTAAATTTGTAACAGACAATACTCGTATTCCTGTTCTAGCCGATGAAAGTGTATTTTCTCCTACGGATGCTCTTACGATTCTTCAATCTAGAGCAGCTGATTTAATAAATATCAAACTCATGAAAACAGGTGGAATTCATAATGCTTTAAAAATATGTTCTGCTGCTGAAGTCTATGGTGTTGAATGTATGATAGGTTGTATGCTAGAGGCTAAAGTCAGTGTAACTGCTGCAGTACATCTTGCTTGTGCTAAAAGTATAATAACTAAAATCGACTTAGATGGACCAGTACTATGCAGCGAAGACCCTGTAGATGGTGGCGCTATATTTGATAATTATAAAATTTCTTTACCCGATAAACCTGGTCTTGGTTTTGAGAAGATAAATAAAGTACGCTGGATTAAAAAATAACGAATGTAATAGCCCCCACTTACTCTTTTTAAGTGGGGGCTTATTTTTATTTATATCCACAATCAAAACTTATCTCAACACATTAATAATTAGAACGCTCAGCTACTATTGTCATTCCACATCATTCAGATTATTTCGCCCACTTCATTATTTTCTTTCCATATAATACTATATATATTCCACCTATTATAAGTAAAGTCCCTAGTAAAAGATTTAAAGTAGCTTTTTCATGTAATACTATAATAGCTAAGAAGCTTGCAATTACAGGTTTAGCAAAAAAAACTAATGAACCTTTACTTGCTCCTACTATTTCTAAACCTTTAAAATATGTTACATACGCAATTCCAGTTACAAAAAACGCAAGATAAGCAATTGGTATAATTAAAGATGTATGGATCTTAAAAACCGGAATATCAAATATCAATAGAAAGGGAATAATAATTACACTCCCACTCAAAAAAGAATAAGCATTCATTTTTAAACTCCCTACCTTAGAAGCTACTTTTTTGCCCATTACAGTATATAGTGCAAAAATAATAGAAGCTATTAAAGCAAGTAGTGAACTTTTATATTCCATATTGGCTATATCAAGCTCTTGCATGAATACAATAACTATACCTAGAACGCCTATAACTAGTCCAATTATTTTATATAATTCAATTTTCTCTTTTTTAATAATAGCAGTAAAAATAGTTACAAATATAGGATTACTGCTTATCATTACAGCAACAACTGATGCCTTTGCATTTTCTATAGTCAAACTTAGTTGAAGTAAGTTCATAGAAATAGTTACATTTAATATCCCTATTAGTAAAACCCATATAAAATCATTTTTACTTATTTTCAAATCTTCTTTGTTTAAAATTAGTATGCCTAATAGAAAAAGCCCTCCAAAGAAAAATCTCATAAAATTGAGCTGAAAAGAAGTAATTTTACCAACTGTAAATATACTAACAACTTCTATGGAACTAAAAAATATAATAGTGTTTAATAAATAAAAATACCCTAAATTGTTTTTTTTCATATAATCTCCCCTGTTTAGCCTAACATCTAAATTTATTCTAAAAACTACATCTTAATTTTAACTGATTTTGTAGATAAATATAACCCAGTAAACAATAATATCTACTGGGTTATACACTAATGTAAATTGCAAATAAAATATTCACTTTATCTTTCATCTATCAAAAGTATATGAACTAAATTTTTTCTACTTTCAATTAATTAGAATTTAAGACCAACCAATCAAAGTACCAACAGCAATTGCAATAGTTCCAATCAATACCCAAATTCCAAATAATGGCATCATAAATTTCAACCATTTTTCATAAGGTATTTTAGCAACTCCAAGTGCTGCCATTAAAACACCAGATGTTGGAATTACAACATTTGAGAATCCATCTCCATATTGGTATGCAGAAACTGCAACCTGTCTACTTACATTAACAACATCAGCCATTGGTGCCATTAGTGGCATAACTACCATAGCTTGACCTGAACCTGATGGTACAAAGAAGTTAAAAATAAGATTTATATAGAACATGAAAACTCCAGAAATCACAGCTGGAACTTTTGCAAGTGGCATAGACATATAGTAAATGATAGAATGAATTATATTTCCATCAGTTAAAACTATTGTTATAGCCTTTGCAAAACCTATTACAAGAGCACCATAAACCATACTCTTACATCCTGCTATAAAGGATTTAGCCATATCATCTGGATTCATTTTAGTTATTATTCCAGCTATAATTGCTACACCTAACATTACAGCACTTAAATAATTAAGTCCCCATTTTAATTTAAAAGATCCATATGTATATAATACAAATCCTGCAATTAACGTTATTAGAACTAATGCATGTCTAACATTAAACTCTGCTACTACTTTAGATCCTTCTGTTCCTTCTGCCCATTCTATTTCTTCTAATACACTATTTTCAATATTATCTTGAAGTTTTTTAGAATAACGGATTACATACCATACAGAAACTATAAAAATTATTGCCCATACTATTGATCTAAATGTAAATCCAGACATTGGAGGTATTCCAGCAATAGTTTGACCTAAGATTGTATTAAAAGGTCCCATAGGACTTGCAGTAAATCCTGAATATGCACCTAAGTACATTATTGACATTCCCACAATTGGATCTAATTTAAGTTTCTTTGCTAAAGCTATTCCGATAGGAATAAATGCAATAGATGCATTTACAATTATGCCTAGAGCTCCTAATACAGACATAATAGCCATAAGCACAGGTATAACCAAAATAGCTCTTTTCTCTAATTTATTAACTGAAAGATTTATAGCTGCATCAATAGCTCCAGTATCATTAATTATTTGGAAATATCCACCTACTAAGAACACTAAGAATATTATTGAAGCTGCTCCTGTCATACCATCTGTAATGGATAATAGAAAGCCCATTACTCCAACAGGTGTTCTTTCTATAAAGTGGAATGAAGCAGGATCAATTAAAGTTTTTCCTGTAATCTCATCAACTATTGTTTCATACTGCCCAGCTGGTATTATATAAGTTAATAGTACAGCTACTATAACAAATAATACAATTAACGTGTATGTATTTGGAATTTTAAATTTACCTTTTACCTTATTTGCTTTAACAGAACTAGCCATTAAAAATTCGCCCCTTTTTAGTTTATATTTGTATTTCTTTTTCTAAGATTATTAATTGAATAATTACATTAATCTTTTCTTAATAATTTTTATAAGAATTTCTTCACCGTATTCTAATGTTTTTAAATCAAAACTCATTTTTGGATTGTGCAAGCCAGGAGTCAAGTTAGCACCTAACCCTACATAAGCAGTTTTTACTCCAAGCATCTTAGTATAATAATGAAAATCTTCTCCACCTGGTGTAATAATAGGATCTAAAGCTTCTCCTAGAACTTCCTCAATAGCTTCTTTAGCTATTTTTATCATGTCAGCATCATATTCTGCTGCAGGTAGACCAGCCTCCACATTAACTTTTGCTTCTGCACCGATAGACTTAGCACTTTGAATAATAGCCTTTTCAACTGCTTCTGTTAATGTATCCATAGTTTCATTGTTCTGCGCCCTTAAATCAAGAGCTATAATAACTTTGTCTGGAATGATATTATGGGCAGAACCTGTAGAATTTATCTTAGTTACTTTTGCAGAATGAGGAACTCTAGGATCAATTCTTATAGCATTTATTGAGTTTATTGCTATTGCAGCTGCATCTATAGCATTTACACCTAAATGAGGTCTTGCACCATGAGATGCTAATCCACATATTTCGGCCGTAACCATCTTAGAAGCTCCATGATAAAGTGCTGGCGTTGCTTCTCCTAATTTAGCCTCTTGAATAGGTCTTAAATGAATTCCAACCATTTCATCAACTTCATCTAAAATTTTAGATTCAGAAATCAATTTTGCTCCTTTACCTAATTCTTCCGCCTGTTGGAATACAAATAATATCTTACCTATTTCTATTCCACTTTCTGAAATACTCTTTGCTACTGCAAGAACTATAGAAGAATGTGCATCATGTCCACAAGCATGAATATTCACTATCTCACCATCAATACTAAACTCTAAAGCATCCATATCCGCACGAACAGCTAGTATAGGCCCCTCTATACCACTTTCCATTTTAGCAACAACACCAGTTCCGCCAATTTTTTCTGTAACATCATATCCAAACTTTCTTAATTCCTCTGCTATAAATTTCGAAGTCTGAATTTCAGTTAAGCCGATTTCTGGTATTGAATGAAGATATCTAAATATTTCTTGAACATATTTATTTTCAGACATTTTTTCACCTCCTTCAGTATAAACAAGTATTTGTTATCTTTATATAGCAATACTCATGCCAATATTAATAATTTATCAAAATTTGCTCTGAATTTATGTGAAATTTACAATTATTATCTTTTTTATGAATATTTATTCACCATTGTATCCTTACGCAACATAGTATTTCAGTTATTACAGCATATTTCAAAATGACAATAGAATATTTATAAAATAAACACTATAAAAGTGTATGAATTTACATTTAAAACGGGATGGTATTAGGTTTTCACCTTTATACCATCCCGTTTTCATCCCTCATGTTTATCTTAGCTATTATATTAATACCTTTATCTGTCAATACAGAACCTTTTCTTCCTTTATCACGTAAAATAAATCCGTTAGCATATAAAAAATCCATTATATTTCTAATTTTATATTCTGAAACATTAACGCTGTTTTTAATCAATTCATTATAAATAAACCTTCTACCAGCACTTCTATATTTAAGAATCATCATTATTTGCTCTGCAATTATGCTATCATCTATTGTTAAGCCCAAAAACAAGCTTTCTTTTATAAGGTTTCCTTTATCATATTCTGTTTTAGTAAAACCTGGCGGAAGGTCTCTTGTAGTTAATAAACTCCCCCCCATATAAGCCATATATTCAATACAGTTTCGTAATTCTCTAATATTTCCATCCCAATAATTATTATATAATATTTCCATAAGTCCCTTATCAATTTTTTTCTTTTTAATATTAATTTCTTTGAAAATATCTTCAATCAGATAAGGTATATCTTCTTTTCTTTCTCTAAGTGGTGGCAAATTTAAAGGAAATACATTTAATCTATAGTATAAATCTTTTCTGAATTTACCATCTTTCACTAATTTGTTTAAATCCCTATTAGTAGCTGCAATAATCCTTACATCTACAGGAATAATGCTTGCTCCTCCAAGTCTCATAACCTCTTTTTCTTGAAGAACTCTTAAAAGTTTAGCTTGTATGTTAATTGGTAGTTCCCCTATTTCATCTAGAAACAAGCTCCCTTTATGTGATAGCTCAAAAAGTCCTTTTTTACCACCTTTTTTTGCTCCAGTAAAAGCACCTTCTTCATATCCAAATAATTCACTTTCTAATAAATCTAATGATAACGTAGCACAATTTATTGCAAGAAAAGGATTCTTATTCCTCTTAGAAGAATTATGTATAGACTGAGAAAACAACTCTTTTCCTGTTCCGCTTTCACCTATAATAAGTACAGGATTGTCTATTTTACTAATTTTAATTGCTTTTTCTTTGCAACTTATAAGAGTATTCCCTACTCCTTTTATATCTTTAAAAGAATACTTCGCTATATGTCCCTTTTGAACAAGTTGCTTTCGTAATTGATTTTCTAGATTTTCTATTTCAGTTTTATCTTTTAAAATAATTACATAGCCAAATATTTTATCTTCATTTTTTATAGTTCTTTTAGTTATAAGGATGCTTTTATTCGTTGGGTTATATTTAACTAATAGATTTTCTATAGCTTCCCTGTGAAAAGTTTCAAGAGATACTGGTAATCCATTAGTAATTTTTTCTCCTAATAGTTCCTTATCATCAACTCCTAAAATCTTTTCTGCTGATTTATTTAAGTGTAAAATCTTATAATTATTATCTATAACTATAACACCATCATCTATAGTATCTAAAACTATATTAAGTTCATTTCTAATCTTATTTGTATTTTCAAAAACAAAATCAAACCCTGAATTAGCTGAAATAGTTTTTTCAGCGTATTCTTCTAATTTATTATGAAATTCATAATTTAATAAATCAAGCTTTGTAACTAGATTTATTAAGGTAGAAACATTAATAACTCTCCAACCTATATCAATAATTTCCCCTGCATTTTCAGGGATATATGATATTTGACCTGGCGTTACTGTATATTTAACATTAGGTATATCAGAAACACCAGGATATACCGGTTTAAAATCAATATGTTTGATACCTAGTTCATACAATAGAGATATTGTTTGTATCGTTCCAAGGGAGCTATTATTTACTAGTAATACTTCTGTATTTTTTGGAATTTTATATAATGGGTCTAAGCTTCCTTTTTTAAAAGTCTTGCTCAAATAAACAATTTCCACACTCTTATCAAGGTATTTTTGAGCAATATTTGGCAAAACTGATTGACTTATTAAAGCTACATCCCCATAAATTTTCTTGCTAATCCCTTCTCTTATACTATACCCTTCTATGTCTATACAATTTCCAAAAAATTCTTTTAAATCTCCAGTATATTTTTCTCTAGGTTTTTTTTCTAATGTAATAAGAATTAATTTTTTCTTCATTATACAACTCCATCTTTTGCATTTATTGTAAACTACCCTCCGCTTTCTTTGTCGAGGATGTAAACTTTTGCTACCTACGTTAAAAAACTTTAAGTACATAAATTATAAAATTTATACAAAAATAAAACAAGTCTACTTGTGATATTTCCACATAATAGTCTTGTTTTTTTACTACTTTATAGTTTTCGCTGCATTTGTATTCTATGATAATTTCCTATTTGTTTTTTATAGCTACTAATACAGGTAAAGTATCGCTAGGTTCAAGTCTCTGAGTATAATCAGTATTAACGTAAGCCATAACGATTTGTCCATTTTGATCAACAACATAGGTAGCCGGAAGAGGTAGCTCTGCATCATCATTTCCTTGAGTACCTTCTATATCAAATCCAAACTTATTGTAAAGGTCAAGAAGAGCTTTATCTAATTTGAAAACTAAGCCAAACTCTTTAGCAACAATGTTATTTAAGTCACTAAGTATTTCAAACTCAATTGCATGTTTTTCTTTTAATGAAAGTGAATTATCCGGAAGTTCTGGTGATATAGCTACTAAATTTGCGCCTAATGCTTTTATATCTTGCAATATATCTACATATGCTTTTAATTCCAAATTACAATACGGGCACCAAGCTCCTCTGTAAAAGTTAATGACAAGAGGTCCTTGTTCTAAGCAATCATAAATATTTACTGATTTACCATCAGCATTACCTAATGTGAAATTTGGAATCTTATCTCCAACTTTAAGAGCATTTTTCCCAATTTCTTCTCTCACCAATATTTCTGCTGAATTAGCCATTAAACCATTTACTTCTTTAGGCCTTTTTGCTGTTGCTTGTTCATTATAATCATTCATTGCTTTTTTTAAGCTCATAATCTTATTCTCCTTTTATATTATAATATTTCTCTATCAACGTAATATTATTCACTAGTCAACCGGTCAAATATATTCTATCATAAAAAAAGTATTTATGTCAAATCTATTATTATAAAAATAATATAATACTTCTTAGTTTTTTTGCCACTCAATAATAAAAAGGCAACGAAGAATTATTCTCTCCGTTGCCTTTTTATATTTGAAGCTTAGACTAAATTGTTATTCCACATTAATATCCTGTCGCAAAGTTCCAAAGTAGAAATATTAGATTTACTATCTTATATTTACCTTGTTTCTTATTTTATATATTTCAGGATGTCTTTTAATAAGAATAACAAACCACGCCGTTAACATTACACCTTTAAACATACTGGTTACACTTATGCTCCACCAAACACCTTCTAGTCCCAATATTGTATATGAAGATAGTATAATGGCAGATGGTATACGAATTCCATTAAAAATAATTCCTACTATAGACGGAGGAATTGTCTTGCCTATTCCATTAAAAGCCCCTGCCGATGCAATTTCTATACACATAAACCATTGAGATAACCCTAAAATTTTCAAATATACGATACCTTTAGAAACTGCTTCTTTTTCTTGTATGAAAATAGTGAAAATAGGTTCTGCCCCAAATATCAAAAGAACTGTTGCAATGACCCCTATAATAGTAACTATTCCTAGCGACATAAAATATCCTTTATATATACGTTTCCATTTTTTAGCTCCATAGTTTTGTCCAACAAAAGTGCTAAGTGCCGTTGCAAAACCGCTAGCTGTCATCCATGAAATTGCTTCTATCTGAGATCCGACCTTTTGCACTGCTATTGGTACAGGCCCAAAGGCAGCGATAATCCTAGCGATAAACATAGAAAATATTGTGAACATACCACTTTGAAGTGCCGCTGGCAAGCCAATATTTGTAATTGAATTTAATATTTTTTTATCGAATTTTTGCAATATATGAAAATCCTTAAAATGTTCCGTCTTATTTATAAAGAAAAAAATGAAAATTATAGTTACTAAGAGTTGAGAAAAAACCGTTGCAATAGCAGCTCCTTTAACACCTAAAGTAGTAAAAGGTCCGATCCCTAAAATCAACAATGGGTCTAAAATAATGTTTGTGAGAAGTCCTATAGTATTAATAATAAAAGGAGTTCTACTATCTCCATGCCCATTTAGAATACCTGTAAAAACAGGATTAAGAAAATAAAACAGCATTCCTATAGCTATTATTACTAAATAACTAAGAGCCATTTGGATTACATCCATATCTCCTAAATGAAAAAAAGCAATAATATTTCTTCTAAACAATAATAAAAAAGAACCATATAGTAATCCTAAAATGATACCTAATTGAATAGATTGCGTAATGTAACCTTTTGCTTCTCCTTTGTTTTTTCTACCTATAGATTGAGCTACACCAATTTCAGCGCCCATCTTTGGTATTATAATAAATGCCATAGCTAACCACGTAAAGAAGCCAGCAGTTCCTACAGCAGCCACAGCTTTACTTCCTAGTTTACCTATCCAAATCATATCTACCATGTTGTATGCCATTTGAATAAAGGAAGTTCCCATAATGGGCAGAGCTAATTTTACAATAGATTTTAAAATATCCTCTTTTGTTAAGTCATTCTTTTTAGTCATTACACTATATCCACCTTACTATAAATTTCCTTTTCAAATATAACAAATAAATATAAAACGTGCAATACTTTAAAAGATATATCACTACTTCAAAGTTCAAGTAGTAATATATCTTTTTCAACTAAAGGCTAGTATTGCATAACCCCTATCGACTTTCACCATCATAAGTCATTATAGTTTTATATAAATCTGGTCTGCGATCTCTAAATATTCCCCACTCCATCCTCTGCCTTTCTATGGCAGCCAAATCGAACTCAGCAATGAGTACTGTTTCTTCACTCCGATTTGCTTCTATAATTTTTTCTCCTGTTGCATTTGCAATAAAAGAAGAACCATAAAAGTCTATAGAAGAGTTATCTTGCTTTTCAGTTCCAACGCGATTTGATGCTACAACTGGAACCAAGTTGCAAGCTGCGTGACCAATCATACATCTTTGCCAGTGATCTTTGGAATCTACTAAAGCATTCTCTGGTTCTGAGCCAATGGCTGTAGGATAAAAAAGGATTTCCGCACCCTTAAGCACCATACATCTTGCCGCCTCTGGGAACCACTGATCCCAGCAAACTCCTACGCCGATTTTACCATATCTTGTACTCCACACTTTAAATCCTGTATCGCCAGGGTTAAAGTAAAATTTTTCTTCATAGCCTGGTCCATCAGGAATATGACTTTTTCTATATACTCCTAAAATTTCACCATCAGCATCTATAACTGCTAGAGAATTATACATTGCATTATTCTTTTTTTCATAAAAACTAATAGGTAATACTAACTCTAGTTCTTTAGCTATTTCTTTAAAATGCTTAACTGCCTTATTTTTTTCTAGCTCTGTTGCATATTCATAAAATTCTTCTTTCTCTGTTTGACAAAAATACGGTGTTTCAAAAAGTTCTTGCAAAAGAATAATCTGAGCTCCCTTATCCGCTGCTTCTCTTACTAATTTTTCACCTTTAATCAAATTTTCTTCTATATTAGACGAGCAGCTCATCTGTGTGGCTGCAACCTTAATTTTTCTCATTTATTCAATCCTCCAATCTCTTATCTCTACTTACTAATAACTTCCGGAATTTGTTGAGTAATGCAATGAACATTTCCGCCTTCTTTAATTAAACTCATTCCATCCACTTTAATAATCTTTCTCTCTGGAAAAACTCTTCGAAGAATTGCTTCTGCTTCCTTATCTGTTTCTTCTGCATCTTCTCCAAAAACAGGTAATATAATTCCTCCGTTTACAAAATAAAAATTCAGA
This sequence comes from Clostridium sp. DL1XJH146, assembly GCF_054819755.1. NCBI lineage: Bacteria > Bacillati > Bacillota > Clostridia > Eubacteriales > Clostridiaceae > Clostridium > Clostridium sp. DL1XJH146. Next base: position 5,330 of record NZ_JBTVVN010000007.1, on the reverse strand, counting down.
TAACTTAAAGTTAATCTTTCTCCTTCATAATATCTTGTAGGTGGATTTGGTATTTCTATAATTTCCAAACTTCTTCCTTTTGCATCCTTTGTATTTTTCAAAATTTCTAAATTCTCTTTTGTTATATAATAGTTTGGGTCCTGTTCATCGTAACAGGTTTGTATAAGCACCGTTCCTGCTTTAGTAAAACAAGCAATATTATCGATATGACCGTCTGTTTCATCACCGTATAATCCCTTATTAAGCCAGATTATTTTAGATATATTAAGTTGTTTTTTTATAACTTCTTCAATTTCTTCACGTGACAAATCAGGATTTCTATTAGCGTTCAATAAACATTGCTTTGTAGATAACAATGTGCCTTCACCATCAACATGAAAAGAACCTCCTTCAAGTACAATAGGCACTTCTATACAAGGAATATTCAAATGTTCTATTAGTTTTGATGCCACTTCATTGTCTAGGTCATAAGGAAAATACTTTTCTCCCCAAGCGTTAAAGTTCCAGCTTAGTCCAGTTATTTCATTTTGGTTATTTATAACAAAAGTAGGTCCATTATCACGAGCCCATGCATCATTATGAGGAATAACTACAATACTTGGCATTTCACCACAATAAGTATATACTTCTTCTTTTGTATTCTCACTTGCAATAACAACTACAGGTTCAAATTGTGCAATAGACTTTACTACACTTGCATATCCTCCAATGACTTCCTTGTAATTTTGAGGCCAACACATAGACTCTTTAACTGGCCATTCTATTATTGTTGCTTTATGCTGTTGCCATTCTGCAGGCATATAAAATGTTTCTCTACTATTCATTAGTTTTACCTCATATTCACTCAATATTTTTGTTTATTACTATAAATTCATTATATTATAGCATAAGTTTTTTATATCTGAATAAAAATTTTTTATAATAAATATTAAAAACATTTCTCCTCATACTCTATACTTTTTTAGCAAATAATAATTTAATGTTTTTTCACCATTTAAAAAATCATTGTAGTTCTAAAGTACTAGATGTATACTATATTAGATATAATCATTGAATTGATATATGAAAAAGGTATCAGAAGTACCAATTGCAAATCATTTCAATAAATTTCTTCACTTCATCATCCCATAATTTCCATTCATGTCCCCCTGGTCTTTCGCTATAATCAAAAGGTATATTTAAAAATTCTAAGTAGTTCTTAAATGCCACAGTTTCTTCATAAATGAAATCATCAGTGCCACAGCTTAGATAAAGTTTTGGTATTGTTTTCCCTGAAGCTTTCAATTGAGATGCTAACCAAAAGACATCATCTTTAGTTCCTGTAATATCAACATTTTCACCAAAGATCAATGGCAAATCTTTAGTAAGACGTTTTAGCCACTCTTCAACATCATCTTCTATCTTAGTTTGTAGTAACTGAGCCATAGCAAGAGCTCCTGAAAATGTAGCAGCACTTTTATATCTATCAGGATAAGTAAGTGCAATTTTCATCGCGCCATAGCCCCCCATAGAAATACCTGCAATAGAGGTATATTCTGGGTCCGAGGTGATTGGAAACCATTTTTGTACATGAGCTGGTACATCTTCAGTTATGTAAGAAAAGTAAGGGTCCCCATAAGCCATATCTGTATAAAAAGATTTCCCAGCCTCTGGCATTACCACAGCAATACCCATATCATTTGCATATCGCTCAATAGATGTTAAGCGTTGCCATTTTGTATAATCATCCGTATAACCATGAAGTAGATAAATCACAGCAAATTTCCCTTCCTTATCTTTTATTGCTTGCGCATCTTCATTGGGTAAAATAACATTCATCGCCATATATTTATTCATTAAACTAGAACTATAATTACAATTAAATAATGCCATAATATGCCTCCATTATTTCTTTTTTACTTATATTATAACAAAAACCACTTTTCAATAAAACCACTAAAGACACCAGTGCTAAAAGATTTCAATTAATGGTGAAATACTAGATTCATTAGTAGGACAAAGTTCTTTGGCACACTTGTGACACTTCCTTATATTTTTTTCTTTAAATTAATGATAAAACATAATCTTTAAATTTAAGTGTATTAGAATACAGATTGGAGTCTTTAAGCCATCCCATATAAATGGTTTTATACCCAATAGTTTCTTTTATATTTATAATAGAAAGAGTACTTGTATTAATAAGTGGAGTATTAGGAACAATTGTAATGCCAGCCCCTCCAGCTACTAATCCACCTAGCATATTTGCTTGATTAGGTTCAATTGAGATTTTTTTCGTGTAATTTATAAATTCAGAATAAGAAAGTACTTTATCTTTATTATCATCCCAATAAACAATAAAAGACTCATCTTTTAAATCTTTCAGCGATACTTCCGTTTCCTTTGAAAGAGTATGATTTTTAGGAACAATTAAAACATATTTTTCTTTTTTTACTTGGATTGATTCAATTTCATCATGACTATCAATATCTTCAATTTTCTCGTAAAACCCTAAGGAAATTTTACCCTGTTTTAAGTCTTTTATTATATTTGGAGTGGTTTCATGATTAAATTGAAATTTAGTATCAGGGGAAATGCTTAAAAAACCACTAATTATATAAGGCATAAAATAAGTACCAATACAATAGTTAGAAGCAATTGAGATATTACCTTCCTCAAAATTAATCATAGATTGTATTTCTTCAATACCTTTGTCAATTTCCATCAAGGCCAAATTAGCATGTTTTAAAAATATTTTTCCATAGGGAGTAATTGTAACTTTTCGTTTATTTCTTTCAAACAGAGGAACATTTAATTCTTCTTCTAGTTTAGAGATTGCTTTACTTAATGCAGGTTGACTTACAGAAACTAAATTTGCAGCCGTAGTAAAATTCTCTGTTTGCGCTATGGTTTTAAAGTATTCTAATTGTTGTAAGTTCATATATAACTACTCCTTAATTTATTATAAATTTTTGTTATTAAAATATAATATGTTATAACCAAAAGTTATTACTATGTGAAAAATATTAATTGGACATAATAAGCTATTCCATATATAATCTTAATTACATTTCAAAAAACATATCAATGAATAAATTGATTATAAATTTTATTTATGTATATGTCAAAAGAATTATAATAATTAGGAAAATAAGGAGTGTTAAATATGATGAAAGTTAATAGTGAAAAATGTATAGGTTGCGGCCAATGTGTTAAAGAATGCATAGCAAGCGATATCCAAATTACAGATGGAAAAGCTACTATGAATAATGTAACTTGTTTTAAATGTGGTCATTGTATCGCAGTATGTCCTGTAAATGCTATATCAACAGACGCGTATAATATGGACGATGTAGTAGAATATAATGAAGAAAAATTCCACATAGGTTCAGATACTTTATTGAATTTTATAAAGTTTAGAAGATCTATAAGACAATTTAAAAATAAAGAAGTAGAAAAAGAAAAACTATCTAAAATTATAGAAGCAGGAAGATTTACTCAAACAGGAAGCAATATGCAAGATGTCTCTTTTATCGTAATAGAAGAAAAAATGGAAGAAGTAAAAGATCTAACTTATACAACTTTAAAAAACGTTGGAGAACATATGCTAGCAAATTTAACTCCAGAAACTATGATGTATAAAAGATATGCTGAAATGTGGGTAAACATGTACCATGAGCATAAAGAAAATCCTGAAGAAAATGATAGATTATTCTTTAATGCTCCAACTCTAGTAATAGTTACAGCAAATTCACCAGTAAATGGAGCTTTAGCTTCTTCAAATATGGAACTTATGGCTAATGCCGTAGACCTTGGAACTTTCTTTAGTGGATTTTTCATAAGAGCTGCACAATCAAATAAAGCTCTTAAAGATTTAATCGGAGTTCAAGAAGGAAAAGATGTAGTAACTTGTATGGTACTTGGTTATCCTGATGTTAAATTTAAAAGAACAGCACCAAGAAAAGATGCAGATATAATTTGGAACTAATTTAATAGAATTTCACATCTACATCCAAAGTATTTACAAATAATTATTATTAATTAAAATTAACTCTTTACAACCACCGATTATTATGTTACTATATACACATAAACAAAATAAATTTTAAAAAAGTACAAAAACGGAAGTGATTCCAAAGCATATTGACTTTCATTAGAAACTTAGATGATTCACTAATAGAAAGGGGATAGACCAATGTACCAGATTAGAATTTTAGAGGATAGTAGAATTTTATAAATAAGAGGCTTTAATCTATAAGATAAGGCAAAATACAACATTTGGTTTTAGAAGAAATACTATGCTCTACTCAATTAAAAATTAAATATGATAAATATATAAGGGAGTTCACTTAGTGGACTCTCTTTCTTCTTTTGTAAAATTGTTTATCCACAAGGGTCTTAATGAGGACATTCAATGTCCTCATTTGCTTTTAATTAAAGATAAAGTTTTGTCCCTATCCTTCTATCATATTCTGACCAAGTTCCAGGAGGAACATCTTTTTTTATTTGTGAAATCTTGTTCATAGTTGCATTAATATACTCTGCATAATGTACAATGTAAGCTTCTTCCATATTCAATTCTCTTGGTGATCCATATTCCATTAAAGTTGTTTATCTATACTTGATTATATTATTTGAAATAACTACTCTAATATTCATTTATTTTAATTGAATTTATTTACATTAAAATAATTGGACCCCTGGGGTTTTAGCGAGGCCCTAGGGGTGAGCTTGCTAACCATTAAATCCTAAGAATCTAGTGCCTTGATATTCAAGTGTACCAGCATCACCTTCATGGACAATAGTATTAACAGCTTCTGGCACGATAAACTCTAAAATCTCACCTGCTTCACTTCTAAAAGATATATAGTATGTTTTGGTCGTAATAGAATTGGCAGCATTATGGTAATTATTTCCGTACCTCTTTTGGTCAACAACAGCCTCTATTCTTACCTTCGGTGAATTATTGTTGATGTTCCATTGTCTAATAAGTCTTACACTCATAAAAATCATTATTCCTATACTAAACGCTATTAATACGATACTACTTAGTGGCATAATATTCCTCCTATACGTTCTCTCACCCTTCAAGCAAAAGTTACAGACTCTTCCGATTCTACCGTTTAGTGTTACTAAAAATTTAAAACAGCTGATATTTATAAACGCTTAAATAAACGATATAACATCACCGATGCATCAGCACGGGTCGTGGCCTTTACCACCTTCAAACAGCCCTGTAGTACGATGTCAAGGTCGTCACCTTCGCTAGGACCCCCGCATAGCCATCAACCTAAGAATACAATTTTATTCCAATGCTTGATGGCTATTTTAATTTATACAATTGGAAATTAAAT
>NZ_JBTVVN010000079.1:0-6182 GCF_054819755.1 Clostridium sp. DL1XJH146 | reverse complement strand
GGATCTTTAGCTCAGCTGGTTAGAGCAACCGGCTCATAACCGGTAGGTCCGGGGTTCGAGTCCCTGAAGGTCCACCAAGAACACTCTATATTTTGATATGTAGAGTGTTTTTTTATGTTTAATAAGCATATTAATTTAAGAATTTAAAACATATGAATAAAAAAATAAAAATCATAGTGTAAATTATAATATCCTTAAAAAAAGGAACATATTAAATTTTACTATGTTTTTTTATATTTTAAAATATAGTTTATTATAAATAATAATGAGAATTAAATTAATGGTATGCTAGAAAATTAATTTGATATAAAATTCTAGCTTGAGAATTTAAAAATTTAAGTAAATATCATAATTTACCTTATAATCTAATGAAATTTGAGAAAGTATTTACAAATGAATAATAAAATAATAGAATATTGATAAAATAATAAAGTGAAGTGCTTGGAGGCCTGTTATGGATTCAATAGATTCTAAAATAATTGATGCTTTAAAAGAAAATAGTAGATCAACTACATCTGATATTAGCAAAAAAGTAAATCTATCTATACCAGCAGTATCAGAAAGAATTAGGAAAATGGAAGAGAAGGGTATCATTGAAAAATATACTGTTAAGGTAAATAGACAAAAAACTAATTATAAACTTTTAGCCTATATTTTTGTGAACATTGATAAAACAGAAAATATTGAAGAATTTAGAAAAGTAATTTTAAAATGTAATTCTGTATTAGAATGTCATCACGTTGCTGCCGAATATGATTATTTGTTGAAATTACTTGTAGAAGATACGATGGCTTTAGAAAATTTTGTGTCTAATTATTTAAAGAAAATCAAAGGTGTATTTAAGTCAAATACAATAATTACCCTTTCTTCTTTAAAGGAAGAAATAAATGTATAATAATGAGGTGAAATTATGATTGTAAAAGGATTTAGGTTTGGGATGTTATTGCAACTTGCAATAGGCCCTGTAGCTATATTTATATTTCAGATAGCCTCATTAAAAGGGTTTTACAGTGCTGAAAGTGGGGTATTAGGAGTTGTATTAATTGATGGGGCGTTTATTACTGCGGCTATTATGGGAGTTGCTACTATAATTGAAAGAAAAAATACTAAAATTGTATTAAAGATAGCAGGAGCAATTATATTATTTATATTTGGGTTAAGTACTGTTTTAAGTCAATTTAATATAAATCTGTTACCTAGTTTTAGTTTGCAAGCTGTTTCTAGAACAAATAATGTATTTTTAAGTGCTATTATTCTTACTGTTTCCAATCCTTTGACAATAATTTTCTGGGCTGGAGTATTTTCTTCAAAAGTCGTTAGTGAGAATATAGAGAGAAGGGATATATATTATTATGGCTTTGGAGCTTTGTTATCTACAATATTTTTCTTAACGATAGTTGCTGCAATAGGAAGTTTTGTTAGTTCTTTTTTACCAATGAAAGTAATACAGACAAGTAATTTATTTGTTGGGATTTTGTTAATATATTTTAGTGTTAGAATGGTTTTTAAAGAGTAGAATGATAACAAAGCTTATGAAATTATTCTATTTTAAATATTTAGACTCTTCTAGCAGCGTTTATTATTAACTTTCTATATCAAACTGTTTTTTATTAAATATTACTAACGACAATAATACTATAGTAATGCTATATAGTAAAAATACTGATATTATTAATAATTCATGTACATCGGGTGTTATTGTACTACTACTAAAGCCTGTTTTTAAAATTTCATTCCCTGTTAAATAGTTGAATGGATTTATGGTTTCCACCCACCGGGGTAACTCTATTTTGTTAAATAATATCCCTAAACCTATACAAATAGTTATTGATATACAAATAGACTCTACAGAATTCTTAGATAAAATAGATATTAATGTACTAAAACAACTTAGAAAAACTATATAAAATAATGTTATTACAACACTCTTTAATATTAAATTGCTTACTGGATAAATCTTCAGAATACCATCTACCTCAACTATACTTGGATAGTTGAAGCTTCCAATACCATTTTTAAAAGATAAAAAAATAGCTATTCCAATTAATATAGTTCCAAAATATAATATATTAATCAAAATACAAGATAATAATTTAGATATAATAATTTTTCTTTTACTTACCTTTTGGAAAATTAATGTTTGTATAGTTCCATAATCTATTTCTTTGCTAACTATATCAGCTGTACTCAGAATAATAATTACTCCAAGTAACATTGGTGCTATATTTTTTAATACTAAATTAATAAAATTAACTCCATTCATAGTCATACCATCATTTATCGGTTCTATTTCATTATTAATTAAGTATGTATATTTTTCAATTTCACTCTCTATCTCTTGTAATGAAGTGGGACTAACTATAGTCCCTGATACTATTCCATCTTTTTCATTTTGTAACATTTTAACTTGAGTTTTTAATATTTTATTGTAATCATTGTCTATAATCCCTTGCTTTATTTCTTCATTTAATCTTATATTTTCCTCACTTCTATTCAACGTTTGTTTCATAGCCTCTTTAGTTAGAGGATCTTTTTGCATCCTGATTTGATTATTTAAGCTAAGAAGATTTACATTTAAGTCATCTATTAGGTCAGTATATATATTTATTTTAGAACTCTTTATGGATTTATCAGTTTTATCTGACATAAATGCATATGAGCTAATTAATATTGCTCCAATAATCCATAAAATAATTGTTTTTTTACTTGAAATTATCTTTTTTACTTCAAATCTAAATAACCCCATCTATTCTTCCTCCATTTATATATAAATTATATTTACTTTCTAAATCGTAATTAGCTAATCTAATTATTTCTAAGTTTCTAAATCGAACATTATTCATTATAATAAACTCTAATAAATTTTTCACATGATCTTCATCAATAGTTATAGTTACTAAATTATCATTTATAGATAAACCATATTCATTTCTTAATTTATTTATTTTATTAACTTCATTTGTATTAAATTTTATTATAAAAGGGCTATTATGATTTTCTAGTTCTTTGTTTGTTATTTTAACTATCTTTCCATTATTAACAAAAATAATTTTATTACACAGTATATCTATTTCTCTTAAATTATGAGAAGATATAATAATAGTTTTTTTTCTTTCTTCCGCTAGTTTCCTTAATAAATCTCTTAATTCAATAATCCCTTTATTATCTAAGCCGTTAGTTGGTTCATCTAATAGTATAATTTCTGAATCATTTATCAATAATATACCCAAACACAAACGTTGTTTCATTCCCAATGAATAAGTACTAACCTTATCAGTAATTTTTTTACCTATACCTATAAATTTTTCTAGCTCATCTATATTAGATTTATTATTAATTTTTGATATATATTTTAAATGTTCTCTTCCAGTTAAAAAGGGATATAGAGGAGTTTTAGATATTATCCCTGAAATATCCCCATTTTTTATAAGTTCACCACTATCACTATTTATCAATCCACTTATAACTTTAAATATTGTTGTCTTCCCAGCACCATTAGGACCTATTAAGCCAACAATTTCTCCTGTATTAACCTCAAAACAAACATCTGTTAATGCATTTTTATCTCCATATTTTTTACATATATTAATTAATTTCAATACATTCATAATTAACATCCTCACAGTTTTTAATTAGATTATTTTATTAATGTTCTAACTTAGTGAACTACCCTCCACTTACTTTGTTGAAGTGGGAGCTTCTTGGTCAATACTCCTAACAGAGCAAGTTTACCCAAGCTATCAAGGTCGCACCAACCTCTAATTATTACCAAAATTATATAGCTAATTTCAGTAGATTTATTCCTGCGTTTATATCTCTGTCATGATGTGCGCCACATTTTGGACAAGTCCATTCTCTAAGTTTTAAGTCTTTTACTTCTTTGTTTTTATAACCACAATTAGAACATAATTGGCTGCTTGCATAATTAGCTGGCGCAACTACTATTGTTCTTTCATACCACTGGGCTTTATATTCTAACATTCTTCTGAACTCAAACCATGATACTTCGCTTATTGCCTTTGATAAATTGCTATTTTTCATCATATTCTTTACTTTTAAGTCTTCTATAGCTATAGATTGGTTTTCTCTAATTAGCTTTGTAGATAACTTTTGCATAAAATCTTTTCTTTGATTAGCAATCTTCTCATGAAGTTTGGCAACTTTTAATCTAGCTTTATTTCTATTATTACTCATTTTTTTCTTTCTTGATAAATCTTTTTGTAGTTTCTTTAGTCTTTTTTCTGATTTCCTGAGCCATTTAGGATTTTCATACCTATCACCATTAGAACAAACTGCAAACTCTTTGAGTCCTACATCGACACCTATTTTATTTTTTATCTTTGGTAACTTTATATTTTCAGCATCAACTAGTATAGAAATATAATACTTATTACTCCGTGTCTTTGATATAGTACAACTCTTTATAAGGACATCGAAGTCTCTATGTTGTTTTATTTTAATCATAGATTTTAATTTTGGGATCTTAATATGTCCATTCTCAATAGCTACAGTTCCATTTTGATTATTAGTTGTATAACTATAGTAATTAGATTTTTTGCTCTTGAATTTAGGAAACCCAATAGTTTTATCTCTAAAGAAATTTTTATATGCTTTATTTAGGTTCATTTGAGCATTAGCTAACGCTAAACTATCAACTTCTTTAAGCCATTCATATTCTTCTTTGTATTGCGCCGGAGTTGGGTATTTTACTTTTTTAATATCTAAATCTTTATTTTCTTCATATGCTTTTATTCTATCGTCTAACATTTTGTTATATATGAATCTAGTGCAACCAAATGTTTTAGCTAGATATAATCTTTGCTTTGAATTTGGATATATTCTATATTTGTAAGCTTTTAGCAACTCCTTCACCTCATTTCTTGCCTTGATTTTCAATATATTTCTTTATTACTTCTATAGGAGCTCCCCCTGTTGTGAGCAAACAGTAGCTTTTTGACCAAAAATATTCTTTCCATAACTGTTTTTTTATTTGAGGAAATTCTTTCTTTATAAGTCTACTACTTGCACTTTTATAAGCGTTTATAAATTTTGACAACTCACTATTTGGGTGTGCTTTGAATAGTATATGAATGTGATTTTTATCATGTTCCCATTCTTCGATAGTTATATTGTAATTTGGGCTTATCTTCTCGAATATTTCTTTTAGTCTACTACTTATATTATCATTTATTACTTCTTTTCTGTATTTCACCACTAATACAAGATGGTAACGTAATAAAAACACTGAATGATTGTTTGTATCTAATTTCATTTATATCACCTATTTATATTATTTACTACTGAGTATATTTTTATACAAAATAATATTACAAATAAGTTGTTTTTACGCATTCATCTCCATTCTACTTTGTTGAGGGTGGAGACTTCTGCTAGCTATGTTAAAAAAGAAAATCTATAAAATAATGTGATTTATAGTTTTTCTTCTTATATAATGCTTCTGCGCAATCCTTAATTTTCCTTTTTTATAAAATAAATTAATTTATATATTTGTTGGTTAGTATTTCCTTTTGAAATTGCGAAATAAAAATATCGTAAAATCTACTTAATAATACGGTATTTTAAGAAATTATTTAGTTTTGAAGTTATTGTATTTTATCTTACAATTGTGAATTAATTAATGGAAATAATATATTTATAATTATGTTTTTCATTATTAATCTTTTCTACATCACACATAAAATAGAAAATATTATAAACTAAAACGATGGGAAGATAGTTTTCTTAGTTAATTTTTGCATTAAATTTGTAGAATAAAGATATTTTTTAAGTTTAAATTGATAAGGAGTATTTAATTTATACTAAAAAAAATAATTGAAACTAGTGATATGAACAGAAATATAACATTGCAATTATTGGTTTGAATTTGATAGTTTAGTTGAAGTGAATTATATTATTAGTTATAAAAAAATGGGTGTATAGCCTAATTTGAGTGCTTTTGTATGTGAGACAAATAGATGCAAAAAAATAATGATAATTTTATGGTATTAGATAAATAAAAAAAATTAAAAAAAATTAAAAAAAAGCGTTGACAAAAATAAAAAGGCGTAATATAATATTACTTGTCGCTGCGAGAGAGTAGCACAATTGGTCTTTGAAAATTAAACAGAGATTTAAGCCAGTCAATAAATATATTTTTGAGTAAAGATTAAACTTTTCAAATT
>NZ_JBTVVN010000078.1:0-6760 GCF_054819755.1 Clostridium sp. DL1XJH146 | reverse complement strand
TTTTTATTGTAATCTAATAGGTAACATCTAGATTTGTTATTTTACATAAATTGGTTCTGTTAGGTTGATGGCTATGGATTCTCATCCTCGCCTCCCTGTCGGTTATTTGTAAAATTTACAAATTTCACACCCCTGGGGTGCTTCCAACATAATCCTAAAAAAATAATCAGTAGGAGATCATATTTCGCTAAACTCGGATTTGGCGTATAAAAAAACCTGCTTTAAAAGCAGGTAAAATACATTTTATTGAATTGTTTACAAAATGTTCATGACCCTCGAGGGTTCTTGTCATAGCTCCATTATAAATAAGCTCGTTAGTTCCTTTACTTTGAATACTATAAATATTATTGGGAACCGCGTATATTTCTCTTTTGTATTTTTTGCTATAAGAAGCTGTTATGAGCGCTCCGCTCTTCTCACTTGCTTCTACTACTAAGAGTCTTTTGCTAAAAGCACTTATTATCCTGTTTCTTTTAGGAAATCTTAATGCATCTGGCTTAGTGCCTGGTGAATACTCTGAAATAACTGCTCCATTGTCTATGATTTTCTCCATCAAATCTATATGTTCTTTTGGATAACATATATCAACACCATTTCCTAAAACAGCTATTGTATAACCGTTCTCTTTAAGACAAGCTGTATGTGAGTAAGAATCTATACCTTTCGCCATTCCGCTGATAACAGGAATATTGTTTTGAGCTAAAAATTGAGCTGTTTCTACTGCTACTCTTTTACCATAAGAGGTACATCTTCTTGATCCTACTATGCCAATCCCTATACTTTTAGCTATTAGATTCCCTCTATAGTATAATACAATCGGGCTTTCACTAATTTCCTTTACTTCTTTTGGATAAAAAGTGTCTTCTATCGTTAGAATTTTAATATTCTTTTTTACACAATTCTCTAGAATACTTTCTGAATAAGCTAAATCCTTTCCTTCATATATTCTTCGGGCTGTTTCTTTTCCTATTCCTTGAACTCTAAGTAACTCATCTTTTTCTGCACTATATATATTGGAAGGTTTTTGGAACACTTTTAGTAAATTTCTACTGAGAATTGGTCCTACCCCTTTTATTTTGCTAAGCCAAATCCAAAATAACACCTCTTCCTTATTCATATCCGCCCTCCATATCTATACCGTAACCATTTTAGCTTGCTCTTTTTCTAAATCTCTACAAAGTAATGCCTTAGCAATATGTTTTTTTCTTATTTGCTCTTCTTCATCCATATCTGCTAAGGTTCTTGCTACTTTCAAAAATTTATGATAAGTTCTAGCACTGAAGCTAAATCTTTCGAAGGCTAACCTAAGTAATTTCATACTTTCTTCTTCCAAAATACAGAATTCTTTTATCATAGCAGGTGTCATTTCAGCATTACAATTTACTTTATTGAAATTCACATATCTTTTTACTTGTTTTTTTCTCGCCTTTTCTACTCTTTCTTTTAATTCTTTAGAAGATATTCCACTATAATTATTAGATAATTTCATAAATTCTACTGGTTGAATTGTTTTCTGAATATCTATTCTATCTAATATAGGGCCAGAGATTTTCTGTCTATATTTCAACACTTCATAATCTGTACAATGACATTTATCAGTACCATAGTACCCACAAGGACATGGATTCATAGCAGCAATAAGCATAAAATTAGCAGGATAAGTATTAGTATATTTTACACGAGAAATTGTCACTATTCCATCCTCCATTGGTTGCCTTAGAGAATCTAATGTTCTTTTGTTAAACTCTGCAATTTCATCTAAAAACAAGACTCCATTATGTGCTAAAGAAATTTCACCTGGCTGTGCATTCATACCTCCACCAACCAGTGAGTTTGTTGATGCATTATGATGTGGTGCTCTATAGGGTCTTTCCTTAACAAGTCTTCCTCTATTTTTTAATAATCCTGCAACACTATAAATCTTTGTGACTTCCAATGCCTCCTGTTCTGTCATAGATGGAAGTATTGTCGGTATACGTTTTGCAATCATAGATTTACCACACCCTGGTGCTCCTGACATCAGGAAGTTGTGACCTCCTGCTGCAGCGGCTGTTACATATTCTATAGCTTCTTCTTGCCCCTGCACATCGCGAAAATCAAGTAAATAATCTGTATTAATTATATGTTCTTCTTTAAAATCATCTAAATTGTTATACTCATAAGTCCCCTCTAAAAAACTCATCACTTCATCTAATGTCTCAAATCCAAAAACATTTATCTCTTTTACTAATGAAGCCTCCTTCATATTTCCTCTAGGAACTATTACATTTTTTATACCAACTCTTTGCGCTTCTATTACCATGGGTAACACACCAGAACAAGGTCTCAATCTTCCATTTAGTGACAACTCTCCAATAAAACCAAATGTATCAAGCTTATCAGTATCTACCTCTATCTGATTGGATTGCATAAGTAATCCTATTGCTATACCTAAATCAAAATGCGATCCACTCTTCTTTATATCACAAGGTGCTAAACTTATTACAATTTTCATCTTTGGAAACTCTAGCCTTGAATGAACTATTGCTGACTGTATTCTATCTCTAGATTCCTTTATGGCTGTATCTCCAAGCCCTATTATCGAAACACATGGTTTAGAAAAAATTGTGTCAATTTCTATCTTTACCACGTATGCATCTATTGCCATTATTGCAAAACTATTTACTACCGTAGCCACTATATTACCTCTTTTCATAAATAATACCATTAAAAAATTTTATCCTTTATTTTGTATAACCATTAATAAGTTATATCCTTTTGAAAAATATTTAATCATTAAAAATAAATTTATTTATGTATAAAAATGTTTGTTTGGGATATAACTCTTAACAACAAAAATTTGGAGGTGTTTATTTGAATAGTATTCAAATTGTAGGACGTATTGCTAAAAAAGGCGACCTTATCACTACAGAAAATAATTCAATGTTAAATATCAGAGTTGCTGTAGATAGAAATTTTAAAAATTCTAAAGGCGAAAAAGAGACTGATTTTATTCCAGTTAAGATTTTCGGAAATTTAGCTAATGCCATCAATGACTTTACCGATGTCGGAAGATTGGTCAGCATATCTGGAAGAATTCAAGTTAGAACCTATGACCAAGATGGAGTAAAAAGATATTTCACTGAAATTATAGCTAATGAAATTAGATTTTTGGATAAAAAGAAAAAAGAAGCTGCATTATAAGGAAAAAGCTAGTAACTGAATTATTGGTTACTAGCCTTTTGATTAATCATATTATCTACACCTTCAACAAATTCTTTATAAGCTTTCCTTCTATTTTCATAATTAAAATAATTAAGAATTCTATCTGAATTAATAATTTTTTCTTTTGTATCACCTATCATCATTGAATAGCTACTCCATCTATAATCTTCAGGTTTTTCTACCATCTTTGCTCTTACGGGATTTAAGTGTATGTATCTGCTTGTTTGTAGCATTTGCGAGTCGTTTTCTATTAATTCTGAAAAATATCTTTTCTCATACAAATGTCCACAATAATTATATTTTTCATTAAAAAACTTAGCGTAAACCCCGTTTAATCTTGCCATAAAGTACTTCATGTGTTTATTGTACGTATGTAATAATAAATGAACATGATTATCCATTAAACAATAGCATACTAACTCAAATTCATTTTCATAAAACTTAATATTTCCTTCTAATAAAGTAATATATATTTCAAAATCTTCTTCATCTCGAAATATATCATTTCTCCGATTTCCTCTAATAGTTATGTGATAAGTATTATCAGGATACCAAATTCTCTCCTTATCAGTCATTATTTCACCTACTTATTTATTATATTTTAAAGTTCCAGGTTTACTAATTTTTTCAAATCTCTTAAATGATTATTGACATAATTTTAAGAAAATATTCAATAGAAGATCTTCTTTCGCTAAACACAGAAATTGGCGTATAAAAAAACTGCTTTATAAAAGCAGTAAAAATACATTTTATTGAATTGTTTACAAAATATTCATGACCCTCGAGGGCCCTTCCAATAAATGGATGACGTTAGGAATTCATTTATTGGTTGCTTTTTGTCATAATTCGGAAACGCAGTTGACAAATTATGACTTTCTCACGCCAGGAATTCATTTATTAATTGCTTCACTAATTAACAAAATCTATTAATTCTTCTACAGATAAAACCTTCTTATATGGGGCAAATTCACCATATACTCTTATTACTTCTGAGTAATCAGCTCCTCCAAGTATACCCAATTGAAAATCTACACCTCTATTTTTTTTCATAATTTCAATAGCTTCTCTTCTTGAAATCTCCAACATTGCAGTTCCAGATATTCCTGTCCTTCTAGCATATAGATATGACTTTCTCACTACTCATCACCTCCAAATTTTGAATAAACAATCTTATACAAATAGTCAATAAAAGATATCTCAATTTCTTGCGGTACCTCCGGAATATTATTTAACCAATTTCTTAAATCTGAAGAATATCTTAATTTTTCTATATCACGTGATTTCTTATAGATAACTTCATGTGTATAGAAATTTAACAACGCATCTTTCCTAGTACAAAACTGTATTTCAATAGGAAAACTAGCTGGGTTATTCTTAATATATAAATGAACAGCTCTATACCCATCATCTATTTTTTTAGGATTACTATTAAAATCAACAATGTCCAATTTTGTTGAATTCTTCTGCTTACTAAAGTGTTCAACTATTATATCTTTCTCAATATCGCTAATAATTCTTATACCTATTACATCATTACAAACTTCTCTTAATTGTTTACTCTGATTTAAATTCTTATTCCATTTCAATCGCAAAGAACTTTCACTTTTAATTCTATATGATACATTTACATCTTCTTGCATATTATCTTCAAAATATACATCAAGTTGAGTTAGAATGTGGTCCAAATACCCAATATAATTTAGAATTTCATCATAAATTTCTTCAAACTTAAAATGTTTTAACGTTTTTCTCATAGAAGGCAATTTAGTTTTAATCTCGTAACTATTTAACTTATTAACTAATTTTAAGAATTCTACTCCTTCATCTTTAAACAATTCTTTCATCTTAAACTCCCTAATAAATCTACATTTTGTTCTTCAGATAATTGAAATCCAATAATAAATACATTTAAATTCTCACTTTTATTTTATCATTATATATCCAAAGTATCAATTTAATCTAATCTATTTATTAATCTATCCAATCGTTAATATATAACACCACTGCTTCCGTAGTTTCACCTATTATGCTTGTCATAACTTATATATTAATTATCGCCACTTTTTCATCATTTTATAATTCTTATTTTAATATATTTCGCTAAATCAAGATTTTGGGTATATAAAAACCTGCTTTAAAAAAGCAGGTAAATTACATTTTATTGAATTGTTTACAAAATGTTCATGACCCTCGAGGGTCCTTCCAATAAATGGATGACGTTAAGAATTCATTTATTGGTTGCTTACAAAATGTTCATATCCCCTAGGGGTGTTGCCTCTTCATAAAGAACTTCTGGATCAATATCAGCTTCATTGCTCCATTCAATGCTATCAAAACTGACTCTAACTGTTCGAAATATCTTCTCATCCTTTAATTCTCTAAATATACCCTTCTCTAGATATGGTTTCATATCAAAAGTTCTTTTTTCTCCATTTTCAAAAGTTAATAGTAGTTTATAATCTTGTAATGGTTTTACTTCTACTACAGCAAGATACATAAATCATCAACCTCCTATTTCAATGGGTCTATTTTAAATGGCAATTCACTGTTCATTGCTAATGTCCAGTCTGCTAATAGTTCTTCTTTTCTTAATTCTGCCCAAGCTAAGACCAATTTAAGTTGTTTTTTAGGCAAATTGCCTTCTGTTACTTCACATGTGTTTATATCTATCACAGCTTTATAATTCTGATAATATGCATGAAAATGTGGTGGATTGTGTTCTTTTGGTACACAAAACATTCTGATTATTATTCCGTAGAACATACTTATAGTTGGTATTTTATCACCCTTTTCAATATATTTATTGATTTTTTTTCAATTCATTTTGTTATATCACCTAAAAGAAATGTAGTTATTTAATTTATTTGATATTTCAATTTTACCATTGTAAAATCTAAATATCAATCAATGTATCTTACATATAAATATAACACATAATATATTTATTTTTAGTTATTAAAAACACTTTTATTCTTATATATATCAGTATTTCGCTAAAGATTTATTTGGGGTATAAAAAAACTGCTTTATAAAAGCAGGTAAAATACATTTTATTTAATTGTTTACAAAATGTTCATGACCCTCGACCTTCCAATAAATGGATGACGTCTGGAATTCATTTATTGTTTGCTATCTGTTCTAAATTCTGCCAAATCAGCCGTCTGATCCATAATAGAATCAATTTTCTTTTCAATTTTATCTAATTTAGTTTTAGTTTCTTCTGCATTAGTATTCGCAATTTTTTGACCTTCCAAAAGCTGATTAAGTAATTCAATTATATCGTTATCCAAATTATCAACTCCTATCAATTTTCTTGATAACATATAGTTTCATTCTAACAATGTTATATAACTTTTTCAATAATTTATTAATTCGCTAAATACAGATTTGGCGTATAAAAAAAACCTGCTTTAAAAGCAGGTAAAATACATTTTATTGAATTGTTTACAAAATGTTCATTACCCTCGATGGTACTTCCACATAGCCATCAACCTAAGAATACAATTTTATTCCAATGCTTGATGGCTATTTTAATTTATACAATTGGAAATTAAAT
>NZ_JBTVVN010000077.1:0-8088 GCF_054819755.1 Clostridium sp. DL1XJH146 | reverse complement strand
GGAATAAAAGAAGGAATAAAAGAAGGAAAATCAGAAATACTAATAAAACAGCTTACAAAGAAATTTGGTAATATTACTGATGAAAATGAGAAAAAAATCAAGAATTTATCAGATAAGGTTATTGATACAATACTAGTGGATATTTTTGAAATAGAGAGTTTAGATGAGTTGGAAAAATATTTTTAAAAGCAAGTCTGCCTATAGGCAGACTAAGACCCCTAGGGGATACGAACAAATATTCACAATTTATTAATAAAATGTTATTTACCCCTGAGGGTCTTTGTGAGGAGATGCGGGCGACGAACTTGCTATCATTAAAAAAAATCCAACATCATATTTGATGTTGGATTTGTGTTTTTAATTTTTCATAGTGAACTAATAATTAATATTATTATCTAAAATAGACCTTAGCAAATAATTATCCATTTTAGTTATATCCATAATAAAAATATCTGGATTGAATAGGAAAGCGACTGCAAATAAATTTGCTTCATACTCATGTAAGGTTGATATAGAATTACCATCAAAATGATTGCAAGGATTGCTATGCATAATAGCATGTCCTAATTCATGAGCACATAAAACTTTTTGTGAGAGTTTATCAAAATTTGAGTTAATGTATATTAATGGTTTTGAATTTGCATATGGTTTTATTACATATGCTTGCATAGCTACTTTTCTAAAAGGGAAAAAATCGAATTTCATCCCCATATTTCTGCCAATCTTGAAAGGGTCATTTGTTTTATAATAAGACTTAAGCTCTAAAGCTAGTGACACTATTTCGTCTTTGGGCAATAACTACATCTCCTTAGTTGTTTTACTTAAATTTATAGCTGATTAATTCCATTTGTCTTAATAATTCTTTGGCAAAGCTCACCAATTCATCATCAGTCATTTTGTTTGTGTCGTAGCCACCATAGGCCATTAAGAGTGGCTGTTTAAGAATAAATTTCATAGCATCCTCTGGAGTTTCTATTTCTATATCGTTGTAAGAAGGAATTGGCGGAGTTTTGTCCCATCCCATCAAATATGCAGGTGTAATATCTAATGCTTGTGCTAATATATCTAGTTTTTCTACGGGTAAATTATTTATAAAACCACTTTCATAGCGTTGCAATGTAGATTTATTTATACCTGTTTTTTCCGAAAGAGATTGAAAAGAAAGACCTAAAGATTGTCTTCTTTTTTTCATCCTAATGACAATTTCATTTGTTATTTCTCTATTCAATGTAAAAACCTCCTCTATAAGCTATATTATACCATTATAAAGCAAAAAGGCAATATTTTTTAATAAAAGAAAAAATAATTGCATATTTGAGTTGACATAAATTAGGTAGAGAGTTACAATAATGGTAACTCATATTTGCAATTTAAAAATACTAATATTTTTGAGAGGAGCATAAAATGAATTCGAAAAAACTGAAAGGAAAAATAGTAGAAAAAGGAATTACGCAAGTTAAGTTAGCTGAGAAAGTAGGTATATCAGTGCAATCATTAAATGCAAAGCTTAATGACAGATCATCTTTTACTATAGAAGAAGCAGATAAAATCACTGCAATATTACATTTAGATAATCCAGGGGATATTTTTTTTGCTAATTTAGGTCAATAAATGCAACGAAAAACATTAAAGGAGGATACAATAATCATGAATGTAGAAGTAAAAATAGTAGCACCAGCACTGGAGGCAGTCCTATTATCTATTGCAGAAGCATTAGAGAGAGGACAAGAAGTAAAGTCCGTAAATGGAGGAGTCTTAGATGCTAAAAAAGGAGAAATACCAGAAAATAAAAGCATTATTACTCAAAAGGAAGTGACATTACAAGATTTGAGAGTCGCTTTGATTGAAAAATCAAGAAAAGGCAAGCAAGCACAAATAAAGGTTTTAATCCAGAAATTTGGCGGTAAAAAACTTACTGATATTAGTAAGGAAAAATATGAAGAATTTATGAAAGAGGTAGGTGAGCTGTAAAAATGGCAAATGATTTAATAAAAGTTGTGACAAGTAAAGTACGTTTCGATTATGCAAATGTTTGGAGGCCTAGGAGTTTTGAGGACGGGCCTCTAAAGTATTCTATTAGAATAATTGTCAAGAAGGATGATAACGATGACACTATGGCAAAAATTAATAAGGCTATAATGGCTGCAAAGAAAGTTGGAGTTGTTAAGTATGGAAGAGAATTTTTAGAGGATATAAATACACTTGTACATGATGGTGATGAGTTAGAGGAAGAGGAGTATAAAAATACTGTGTATTTTAATGCAAGCAGCACAATAAAGCCAGAAATTGTTGGTCCAAGCCTTAAACATATTAATAATGAAAGTGAATTTTATTCTGGATGTTATGGAAGAGCTTCTTTGTTTTTTTTTAGTTATGATAAAGGGGGCAATCATGGAATTGGTTGCTGTTTAAATAATCTTCAAAAATTAGAAGATGGTGAACATTTATATTCAAGAAGTAGTGCTGAGGAAGACTTCTCTGTTGTTGATAGCCATGATCAAGAGGAAGACTTTTTATCATAAAAGAAGAGCGCAGTTAAAAGATAGAAGAAAAGATAAATGCACAATGCACAATTCACAATGCACAATTGTGGATGATTTTGTTCTCTGCGTTCGCAAAATCTTTATTCAATTAAATAATTAAATGATTAAAGATTCTCGACCTTTGGTCGAGAATCAACATTAATTGTGCATTGTGCATTGTGCATTGCCTTAAAAAGGGGTTGATATTACGTCTATATTATCTATAGATATTGAGACTTGTTCTAGTGTAGACCTTAGAAAGAGTGGCGTTTATCCTTATGTAGAGGATGAAGATTTTGGTATATTATTATTTGCCTATGCCTTTGATGAAGAGAAAGTCATGGTTGTTGATATTAAAAATGGGGAAGAACTACCAGCAAAAGTTAGAGCAGCTTTGCTAGATGATAATGTCATAAAGGCTGCTTTTAATGCTAATTTTGAGAGGCTTTGTATAGGAAAGTATTTTAATTTGCCACTGAAAATAGAGCAGTGGAGATGTACAGCTGTTCTTGCATCAACGCTTGGACTACCTAGTAGTTTGGATGAGGTTTCTAAGGTTTTAAATTTGCCAGTTGTAAAAATGAAGGAAGGCAGGGCATTAATAAAAGAGTTTTCTATGGGGAATTTATCACAGTCACCGCTGCCTATTATAAAAGGGTGTAATGAAAAATTATTGCAAAGGCAAGAATTAGAGAAGGAAGAAAGGTGGAAGCTATTCAAGAAGTATTGCGCTATGGATGTGGAAGTGGAAAGAGCTATTCGCAATAAGTTAAAGGATTATACACTTATAGAAAATGAACAGAAGCTTTGGTGCCTTGATGGCAAGATTAATGATTATGGTGTAAAAATTGATGAAAAATTACTTGAATTCGCTCTTATTTTGAGCAGAGATATGGAAAAGTGTAAAAAACAAGAATTAAAGACATTAACAAGTCTAGACAATCCTAATAGTCCAACCCAACTTAAGAAATGGCTAAATGAGTATGCCGACATAGAAGTTAAAAGCTTATCTAAAGAAAAAGTGGAGATTCTTATTAATGAAACTGAAGATACAGTAGTGAAAAGAGTCTTATCCATCAGACGAGAAATATCCAAAACATCACTGAAAAAGTATGAAGCTATGAATAGATCATTATGTAAGGATGGTCGAATAAGGGGTCTTCTTAAATTTTATGGGGCAAATAGAACAGGTCGGTGGTCAGGGAAGCTTGTTCAGGTTCAAAATTTACCTCAGACAAAGCTTAAGGATTTAGCATTAGCAAGGGAAGTATTAATATCGGGAAGAGGAGAGGATCTGGAGTTTCTTTATGAAAGTGCTTCTAATGTATTATCCCAATTAATTAGAACTGCCTTTATTCCCCGGGAAAATTGTAGATTTATAGTGTCAGATTTTAGCGCTATAGAGGCGAGGATTATAGCTTGGCTGGCAGGGGAAAAATGGCGAATGCAGGTCTTTGCTTCTCATGGGAAAATTTATGAGGCTTCGGCATCACAGATGTTTAAGGTGCCTATTGAATCAATCACAAAGGATAGTTTATTAAGACAAAAAGGTAAAGTGGCTGAGCTTGCTCTAGGCTATGGCGGCAGTACTGGTGCTCTCACAGTTATGGGAGCGACTAAAATGGGCGTTCTGGAAGAAGAATTATATCCTTTAGTTAAGGCTTGGAGAGAGGCTAATCCAAGGATAGTAGCACTTTGGCATAATGTAGAGGAAGCAGCAATTAAAGCTCTTAAAGATAAAGTAGTTGTTGATTTTAAATATGGAATCAAGTTTTATTGCAGAGATGGAATTCTTTTTGCAAAGCTCCCATCAGGTCGAAAATTAGCCTATTTTGAAGCAAGACTAGAGAGGGAAGAAAAATTCAATAAGGTTGGAATAACCTATAAGGGGTTTGGTGTAGGTAAAGGCTGGTGTACTATGAGAACCTATGGAGGCAAACTGGTAGAAAATATAGTCCAGGCTATAGCAAGGGACTGTCTTGCAGAAGCTATGATTAATATTGATAAAGCTGGCTACAATATTGTAATGCATGTGCATGATGAAGTAGTACTAGAAGTGCCTATAGGAGAAGGATCACTAGAAGAAGTCAATGAAATTATGGGAAGAAATATTCAGTGGGCGGAAGGACTTTATCTAAGGGCAGAAGGATTTGAAGCAAATTACTATAGGAAATAGACTAATGCAATGCACAATGCACGATGCACAATGCACAATATAGGGATAATGCACAATGCACAATGCACAATGCACAATTAAGTTCAAAAGAAAAGTCAAAGGCAAAGGCAAGTGCAAGGTCAAAGGCAAGTGCAAGTGCAAGGTCAAAGGCAAAGGCAAAGGCAAAGTCAAAAGCACGGGCAAAATAAATGTATAATGAATAATACACGCTTATAATTAGTGTTTTGATGTTTTAATGCTTCAATTAATTAAAGAAATTTTTCAGCGTGCTAAAAAATTTCATCCTTAATTGTGCATTGTGCATTGATAATTGTGCATTATATTTTCCAAGTATACAGTGTAGTACACGGCCTTAGACCGCATTGTGCAAGGGTTTTTCCTTAGGTGTATACTATGTATACTTAAAATATAGTAACGTGAGAAATTAAAGAATAACAAAAAGAAATAAAATAAAAAAAATATAGGATATGGGAAGTTTAGAATGAATAATGCACGTCTATAATTAGTGTTTTAATGTTTTAATGTTTTAATTAATTAAAGAAATTTTTTAGCGTGCTAAAAAATTTCATCCTCAATTGTACATTGTGCATTGTGCATTGTGCATTATGTTTTAATATACCTTTTTGATAAAGGAGGAATTATGAAGTTAAACAATGATGGTTTTATTAATATAGCAACGGGTAAGAGTAGGAGAACGATTAAATGGACAAATAAGAAGCTTTTTTGGTCAGCTTTTTTGGATAGAATTAGTAAGACCGTTCGTACTGGGGAGAGTTATGAAGAGTACGGGCTTATGACGAAGAAGAATAGAGATGATAAGAAGGATGTAGGCGGGTTTGTAGGGGGAAAGCTTAAGGATGGCAGAAGGAGAAAAGAGCAGGTTGAATTTAGGCAACTTGTAACATTGGATGCTGATTATGTTAAGGGAGATATATGGGCTAGCGTTGAATTTATGATAGGCAGTGCTGCAGCTATTTATTCTACACATAGTCATAGTAACAATAAGCCTCGTATGCGAATTATTATTCCCCTAAAAAGACCTGTTTCTGCTGATGAATATGGGGCAGTTTCAAGAAAAATTGCTGAAGATATTGGAATAGAGTTCTTTGATGGCACTACTTTTGAACCACATAGACTTATGTATTGGCCTTCTACTTGTAGTGATGGAGAGTTTGTTTTTAAATATTTAGATGAGGAGTGGGTAGACCCTGATGAAGTACTCTCTAGGTACGAAGATTGGAGAGACCAAGCCACTTGGCCAGAAGGAACTAAGGCTTCTAGCATTAGGAATGCACAGATTAAAAAGCAAATGGACCCAAGGGAGAAATCGGGATTTATTGGTGCTTTCTGTCGCAGTTATTCTGTTCTTGCGGCTATTGAAAAATTTCTAAAGGATGTCTACAAGCCTGTTAATGAAGGGACCAGATATACTTATGTGAAAGGGAGTTCTGTAGGGGGACTTATTATTTATGAGCAAGGTAAATTTGCTTATTCGCATCATAGTACGGACCCAGCTAGTGGGATTCTTTGCAATTCTTTTGATCTTGTGAGAATTCATAAGTTTGGACACTTAGACCAGGGCCAAGAGGAGGCAAAGCAGAAAAATAGATTGCCTTCATTTAAGGCTATGATTGACTTTTGCAAGGAAGATAAGGAAACTAAACTTCTTCTCGTAGAGGAAAAAACTAAGATGGCGAGAGAAGAATTTGCAAGGGGAGCATCTTTATCTAAAGGAGGTATAGATGGAGATAGGCTTTACAATAATGATGAAACTACAGAGGGGAGTGAAAATCAAGGGACTAGTAATAAGCAAGAGGTTAGTGAAAATCAAGGCATTAGTGTGAAGCAAGGTATTAATGAGGAGCAAGGTATTAATGAGAAGCAAGATATTACCGAGAAGAAGAAAGCTGTTGATGCTGATTTAAGCTGGCTTGCAGAGCTTTCTATTAGTGATAAAGGAACGCCTAATAGCACTTTTGCAAATTTATTATTAATACTTCAAAATGATGTTTTTTTAGTAGAAAAAATAGCTTTGAATGAGTTTCTTCACAGACCAGCTGTTTTGGGTGATTTGCCGTGGAGGACACTTGAAGATGGCGAGTATTGGCAAGATAGAGATGATGCAGAACTTAGGGGCTACATAGAAAGTGTCTATGATATTGTGTCGCCGCAAAAGTTGAATGATGCCTTAATGGCAGTGCAGGCAAGAAATAAATTTCACCCTATAAAGGATTATTTCGGTAGGCTTAAATGGGATGGGATAGCCAGGATAGAGACTTTATTTATAGATTATCTTGGGGCTGAGGATACTGTGTTTAATAGATGTGTTACTAGAAAAATCATGGCAGCTGCAGTAGCTCGTGTATATGAGCCTGGCGTAAAATTCGATTATATACTGGTGCTAGTAGGCGCGCAGGGCATTGGCAAGAGTTATATGATTAAAAAACTTGGGCTAAAGTGGCATTCTGATTCTGTAAATACGGTACAAGGTAAAGAGGCCTATGAGCAGCTTCAAGGAGCCTGGCTAATAGAGCTTGCGGAATTATCAGCAACTAGGAAGGCAGAAACTGAGGCCGTTAAGCATTTTATTTCAAAGCAAGAAGACATGTACAGGGTGGCTTATGGCAAACAGGTTTCGGTATTTAAAAGGCAATGTGTTTTTTTCGGTACTACTAATGACAATACATTTTTAAGGGATAAGACAGGCAATAGAAGGTTTTGGCCAATTGTTGTTGGTAAAAATAAGAGTAAAAAAAATCTTTGGAAAGATCTAACGGAAGAAGAAATTAACCAAGTTTGGGCAGAAGCTAATGAGCTATATAAAAATCATGAGCCTTTATATCTTGAAAATAGTATGGAAAAGGAAGCTACACTTGTTCAGGAAATTCATACAGAGGAAAGTGCTATGAGTGGTGTTATTAATGAGTATCTTAATATGCTTTTGCCAAGTAATTGGTATGATTTAGATATTTTCGAAAGAAGGCAATACATTCAAGGCAGTGAGTTCGGGGAGGCGAAAAGAGGAAACGTTGAGAGAGAAAAAGTATGTGCTATGGAGATTTGGGTAGAGGCATTAGGCGGAGATATTAAGCAAATGACCCGTACACAATCCAGAGAAATCATTGATATTATTACAAAAACCAAAGGCTGGAAATCTTATGATGAAGGAAGTAGGAGACTAAGATTTGGGAAAAACTATGGAGTACAGAGGGCGTTTGTTAGGATTAGAGATTAATTTGCAATTTGCAATTACTTGGACAATTTGCAATGTTCAATTTGCAATTTGCAATTACTTGGATAATTTGCAATGTTCAATTTGCAATTTGCAATTACTTGGACAATTTGCAATGTTCAATTTGCAATTTGCAATTACTTGGATAATTTGCAATG